>NZ_JAUBQM010000007.1:0-135779 GCF_036701245.1 Microcoleus sp. Pol14D4 | reverse complement strand
CCCATCAAAATCCTGGAAATCATTTTCGACTCCCCTCCCGTATTTTTGCTCGTATCATACCCTAATTCAGCAACGCCGAAGAGTGCAAATAACTAATAACCAAGTAGCAATTATATCATCTCCGGTGACTTAACCATCATATAATCGAAGGGTATTCTCAAATTTCCTTTTATCTCTAAACAGAGATGAAATCTTCAGTGCCCATGAGATTGGGAGCAACGCCTGTCAAAGCAGCTAAAACTTCACCGCTGCTAGCTAATCCAATTAATGTGCCGTTAGTTCCAGCGGAAATTGATAGTTGTCCGAAAGTCAAGCCATTAATTAATTGAATGGTATCTTGAGAGTTGCCGAAATCAGAGATTGTATCAACTCCCAACCCCGCACCTAAAACAAATACATCGTTGCCCGCGCCGCCGACAAGATTATCGTCGCCCAAACCGCCGTTGAGGGTGTCAAAACCTTTGCCACCAGACAGGTAGTCGCTGCCGTCGCCGCCATTAAGGATATCATTGCCCCGCAAACCAGTCAGCAGGTCATCGCCTGCCAAACCGTTGATGAGATCGTTGCCTGGAGTGCCTGTCAGGTTGTCGTTGCCGGGAGTGCCGTTGATGGCGTTTGGAGAGTTATTGATGCCGCCTGGAGTGTTGCCGATGTCAGCAACGAATACGTCTGGGCCGTTGTTGGTATCTCCCGGCACGAGATTGGCGGCCAAAGATGAAAACGCCACTTTCTGCCCGTTGGCCGAGATAGAGGGGTAATTGGAGAAGTTGTTCCCCTGATTGCCTGCTGAGTCAACAAAGGCGCGGGTGGTGGTATTGGTTAACAAGTCGCGCACGAAGATGTCGGTTTGATTGTTAGTATCCCCCGGCACGAGGTTAGTGGCATCAGATAAAAACGCCACAAACCGCCCGTCCGCTGAGATGGAGGGAGAGAAGGAGTTGCTGTTCCCCGGATTGCCTGCTGAGTCTACAGAGACGCGGGTGGTGGTATTGGTTAACAAGTCCCGCACGAAGATGTCTCCGGTATTGTTAGTATCCCCCGGCACTATGTTGGAGGCATCAGAAGAAAACGCCACAAACCGCCCGTCGGCTGAGATGGAGGGAGGGAAAGAGTAGCGGTTCGCCTGGTTGCCTGCTGAGTCTACAGAGACGCGGGTGGTGGTATTGGTGGACAAGTCGCGCACGAAGATGTCGTCGTTATCGTTAGTATCGCCCGGTACTAGGTTGGTGGAATTAGATAAAAACGCCACAAACCGCCCGTCGGCTGAGATGGAGGGGTTATACGAGTCACGGTTCCCGTAATTGCCTGCTGAGTCTACAGAGACGCGGGTGGTGGTATTGGTTAACAAGTGCCGCACGAAGATGTCGTCGTTATTGTTAGTATCCCCCGGTACTAGGTTGGTGGAATTAGATAAAAACGCCACAAACCGCCCGTCGGCTGAGATGGAGGGTGAACCGGATTTATTGTTCCCCGGATTGCCTGCTGAGTCTACAGAGACGCGGGTGGTGGTATTGGTTAACAAGTCCCGCACGAAGATGTCGGTTTGATTGTTAGTATCCCCCGGCACGAGGTTGGTGGCATTAGATTCAAACGCCACAAACTGCCCGTCGGCTGAGATGGAGGGGAACAGCGAGTAGCTGTTCCCCGGATTGCCTGCTGAGTCTACAGAGACGCGAGTAATAGTCATAAGCTCTCATATTTAAGAGTACAAGGAAGGAGATTTCCTAATGTTACTCACAGTACACAAGATAGGCAAGCTCATATTCCCCGCCCGTTTTTGGCAAATTCATCAACTGTTTGCTGCGAAAGTTCGTGAACTGTCATTGCTTGCAAAATGTCAAAAGGCAATGTCAAATGATGGGCGCCAGCTAATAAAGTTTTTACTGCTTCTTCCGGCGATTTAATGCTAGCTGCCAAAATTTCAGTATTTGTTTTTTTCAAGACATCTGCCATATCTTGGACTAAAGCAAAACCGTCTCCCAACAATCTGGTGGCGCGATTCACATAGGCGATCGCATATTTGGCACCCGCTTCTGCTGAGACAACTGCTTGTGATGCGCTGTATATCGCCGTCACCGCGCAAGGAATTTCCGGTGACAAATGCCCTACTGCTTGGAAACCCGCAGCCGTTGCTGGAACTTTCAACACTGTTTGCTGTCCAATTAATTCAAAAGCCGCTTTTCCTTCTGCTACCATGCCATCAACATCAGATGCCATTAGCTGATAATACACTTCCCCAGGAATCAGTTGTGCCAGTTGTTTAAGGGTTTGCTCGGGAGATAACTCGCTTTTTGCCAAAAGTGTCGGATTAGTAGTAATTCCCGCTATCCATCCGAACTTGCTGGCCCGTGCGGCTTCCGCTACAATTGCAGTATCAACATAAATTGCCATCGGCTCTACACCTTCAGTTTGTTAATAATTTCCAGACGGTTGCTTGCAGATTGATATAAATCCGAGCGAAATTAATTGTTAGTCTTTAACAATATTAGAATCTCGGAAATATTACTGTTAAGTAAATATAACACTTCAGTGATGTGCATCATCGGTAGTAGTGCATGAGTTTTGAGTTTAACAGGACTTAGGCTCAGAAATCCAGTTTATTACCAAAAATTGGTGGAGGACGAGCTATCGGTGAATAAATCGCCTTTCTGAGGAAAATTGGCTAAGTGCTATTTAAGATAGCTAACAAGTGAAATCAAAGCTTTTAAGTCATTTGGTAACTGCGATTGTCTGGTAAGGAAAACTTGACTCGCCAAATCCCGGATACAAATAAATTACATTTGTATTAAGGATTATGTATGCAATAACTCCAGGAGGTGACTCAGAAAATGACCGAAGAAAAAAATCAGCAGCCACAAGTCAGCCTTGAGACATCTTCTGAACAACCCGTGTTGGAAAAACCAGCAGAAACTGCTGAAGAATTGTCGATCGATGTTAAGTTTGAAACTCTGTCTCAAGCGGTTGAAAATAACGCCGAAGAACGTTTGAAGGCTCTAGGTCGCTTAATGATGGTGAGCCTAACTTGGTCCCTGGCGGGGCTTTCCAAACGCGAGTAAGTTATGGAACACTACCGCAACGGGCGAGTTATGATTTGTGAGTTTTGTTGTAAGTTTTGTTGAACTCAAAACTTACAACTCCCGCACTTACATGATGTCCTGTTAGTTGTAATAAAACCTGTTTTTCGGGAAAATTTTAGTCCTTAAAGCAACAACAAAAGTCTTCAACAGACCACTCATGAATTTTATTTTATTCCTTCAAACGGTCCCAAAAAAGTCGGTTCTGGACGGGTAACGCGCACTTCCCAAAGCGCTTTGAGGACTGCAAAAAATTCGCGGAAAGTGTAGCGAATCATGCCCTTTGGGCGAAATTTGCCCCAATCCGGCGTTCCTAAACCGATCGCCTCTACGCCCAACTGGCGGCAGGTATAAACAGCGCGGGCTAAGTGAAAGTTTTGGGTAACTAAAACAGCCTGGGTTATGCCAAAAATCTCTTTCGCCCGGTAGCAACTTTCATAGGTGCTAAATCCGGCATAATCGAGAATGATATTATTAGTCGGTACGCCCTGGGCTGCGGCGTAGTCCTGCATTGCTTGGACTTCGTTGTAATCTACGCTGCTATTGTCTCCTGTCATCAAAAGTTGGTCCACTCGCCCCGCTTTGTACAAATCGACGGCTGCTTGCACTCGATCGGCTAACATTGGGCTTGGAGTGCCATCTTCCCAAACTCCGGCACCAAAAACTATAGCGATGGGTTCTGCCGGCACGTTAGCTATATCGCTGTGGCGGTAGTTGCGGGTAACAAGTCGGACGTAGTAGTTGAGTGCTAGGGGTGCGATCGCTGAGGTTAATATTAACAGCCCGATGGCAAGCCGCCATTGAAATATAAAGGATTTAGGCAACATAAATTCAAGTTAACTTCCTATATAATTACAAAAACAGGAAACTTCGCGGGTCTAAAAATTGTCAAGTTACCTAATTTACATTATATTGACAAAAATATGATTCAACAACAGCAAAACTTTGAATTGCTGGAATCACTTTTATGGGAACCCAAAAACGGCTATTTTTTGCTAGACAGACATCTTCAAAGATTAGAGCGATCGGCCGATTATTTTAATTTCCCCCTATCACTAACAGCAGCAAGCAAAGCTTTACAAGCATTAAGTATGACTTGCGGGTCAGTCAAACAAAAAATACGGTTAACAATATCTTGTGAGGGAAACATAACATTACAAGCTCAGACACTAGATAGCGGTATCTTAAAAATCGGTGCATCTGTGGGAATTGCCCGCAAACCGATCGATTCTCAAAACCCATTTCTTTACCACAAGACAACTTACCGATTGCCTTATACAATGGCTTTGGAGTCGCAGCCCGAATATCAGGATGTCTTTCTGTGGAATCAAGATGGAGTTATCACCGAATCCACGATCGCCAATATCGCGATCGATACACCCGCAGGTCTAATCACACCTCCCCTCAAGTGCGGTTTATTACCGGGGACGTTTCGTTCTCAACTTTTAGAGGAGGGAAAAATCAGAGAAGAATTAATTAGCTTAGAGGATTTGTGCAGTACCAAAACTCTATTTCTCATTAACTCTGTTAGGGGTTGGGTACGCCTCAAAAAAGAAGCAAGCCGAGATGTTTGGAAAGTTGTCAGTAATCGCTGATATAACGCTTTCAATCGATTTTAGTAGGGTGCAAACTGTGCACCTTACTACTACAGATAGTCTCAAAATCGACTCGTAGCGTAAGTCCTGAAAGTGTTAACCATAGTGCAATCTATTATGAAACAAATACAACCTTGGTATTGGCGAAAGCTTCCCCTAAATCAGCGCAGCGGATCTGAAATTTTTCAAATTTTATTTCTCGGTCAAACTGCAGACAGTCCAGGCTCAACATCGGATTCTTTCCCCCGCGATATGGCGGTTCTGCTAGAAAGTCCAGTTACATCTTCTACTAACTTGGCACGATATTCTATTTGTGCAGGTTCTCCCCGGATAATTGACGGTCAATCTCAGCTATGGACACCGCCAGTTGGTGAAATTTTACCTTTTTTGCGCGCTCTTTTGGACTATCAAAAGCAAAATTTAGCAGTGAATGTACCGCCGGAAATTCCTTTTACTGGGGGTTGGTTGGGATGGCTGGGTTATGATTTAGCATGGGAAATCGAACACCTGCCCCAACTCAATACCGATCCGCTTCCTTTCCCGGTTAGCTGTTGGTACGAACCAGAATCTTTTGCGGTTGTAGACCGTCAAACGCAAATTCTCTGGTTGGCTGCGAGTCAACCTTCTCACCTTGATGTTATGCAGCATCAATTAGAGCAAACCGAGCGAGAAATAATCCAGAATAATTTACAGGAAAATTATCAACAAAATTCCGCTACTCCTATTTTCCAATTATCTCAGAGTGAGTATAAAGAAATAGTGCGAAAAGCTCAGAAGTATATTCATGCGGGCGATATTTTTCAGGCTAATTTATCTTTGCGGTTTGAAGCCCGTACAGATTGCAGTAGTTGGTCAATTTACCGCGCTTTGCAACGGATCAATCCTTCGCCTTTTGCAAGTTATTGGCAAACTCCGTGGGGGGCGATAGTTAGTTGTTCGCCGGAAAGACTGGTTCAATTATTAGGAAAAAAAGTGGATACTAGACCGATCGCGGGAACGCGACCGCGAGGTTTAACCTGCATTCAAGATGAGAAGTTAGCACAGGAATTAATAGAGAATATCAAAGAAAGAGCCGAACATATTATGTTAGTTGACTTAGAACGCAACGATATCGGGAGAGTGTGTGAATGGGGGTCAGTAAAAGTTAACGAATTTCTGACCGTTGAACGCTACAGTCACGTGATGCACCTCGTCAGTAATGTTATCGGTACATTAAGAGGAGATTGCGACGCGATAGACTTAATTCGAGGGGTATTTCCGGGCGGTACGATTACAGGTTGTCCGAAAGTGCGCTGTCTGGAAATCATCGAAGAATTGGAACCCGTGAAGCGCAATTTATTTTACGGTTCCTGCGGTTATTTGGACTGGCGCGGCAACCTGGATTTAAATATTTTGATTCGCACCCTTTTATATGCACCAAAAAGTGACGGTACGACCGGGGGAGTTGTTTGGGGACAAGTGGGTGCGGGGATTGTTGCTGATAGCGATCCAGAAAGGGAATGGCAGGAGTCGCTGCATAAAGCTCAAGCTCAAGTTAATGCTTTGAAATTAGCGGAAATATTTGATTAGATGCGTCTTGTCTCAAGGGAGATTTTAAGATTATTGAAAATTACGATCGCCGATTTACTTTAGATGTAATACTAATAAAAATTGCTTGGATAAATAAAAATATTGTAGTATTAAGGTTAGGAAAATGTTGGTATGGTATTGCCATGATAATTTTTTGGTAGTCATGCACAGTAACGATAAGCTGTTACGCATTTAAATTGGAAAGTCGGGACAGGCTAGAAGCCCGTCGCACAAGAGTTTTATTGATTTTTGACACACAGTTTAAATGTAGAACAGCTTATCGTTTTCTTATGCAATAATTATAGTGATGTACAAAGTTAAAAATTGCCCCAATATGGTGCAAGCAGTTTTTTTGAAAAAGAGAAGGTTTTACGAACCAAACGAGAAATTCGCTGCCGTAAAGTATTATTAAGTCTTTCAATATGACTGGTTTTTCCCGATTCTTTGCCTACAGGTCGATGTCTTTTAAAAGGTAGCACTTCCTCATCTAGATTCCCAAAAATCAGTATAACAAACAGCACATTGTCTATAGACAGGAGGTAAAGATTGCCAAAGCTCGGACTGAGATCCTCCAAAAAGCCATCTATATTCTTTACGCCCAGGATCGTAGCCGATCGCGATCGCATCCTTTTCCCAAATCTCCAGTACGTTTGCACTTTTTCAGAAATAGTCCGTCCTGCGGCTATTTGCCTTGCTGTCCTTAATATTGGTTCATGAGCAGCCTTCTGTGCCGCTGGGTCAGTTAATGCCAGTGCTATTCCCAGTCAGGCAGTCAACGCCCACTGATTGAAGCAAAAGAATCAGAATAAGTTCGCCATGTCGTGCCCCTACTCGATGCAGGGTTTGTGCGTAAGTCCTGTGGATTTTACTGTACCGTAGCCCAACATTCGGTAGTAGAGTCCCTGTTTGGTAAGGAGTTCGGCGTGAGTACCAGACTCAAAAATCTCGCCCGACTGCATCACAAAAATCAAATCGCAGTCTACGGCAGTTTCAAGTCGGTGCGTGACCAAGATGATGGTTCTGTTGCGACGTAGACGTTGCAGAGTCTCTAGTACCCACTGCTCGTGCTTCAAGTCCAGCGCATTCGTGGGTTCGTCGAGGATGAGTATGGGAGCCTTAGTGACGATCGCCCGCGCAATAGCTAGGCGCTGTCGCTGTCCGCCCGAGAGGTTCTGACCGCCCTCCGCGATTAAAGTATCATACTGCTCCGGCAAGCTTTCGATGAACTCGGCTGCCCCGGATTCGACCGCCGCTTCCCGAATATCGGAGAGCAGAGCATCCGGGCGACCGTAGGCGATATTTTCTGCGATCGTTCCGGGGAATAGTGGGCTGCCTTGCGAGACGAGGGCCATGTGCTTGCGAACATCGGCAATCTTAAGGGTGCGGAGGTCAAAGCCGTCGAGGAGGACGCTGCCCGATGTCGGGTCGTAGAAGCGCGGCAAAAGATTGAGTAGCGTACTCTTTCCCGTTCCGCTAGGGCCCAAAAACGCCACCATCTGACCCGGCTCGATACTAGCACTGATGTTCCGCAAGACGGGTTGCCCAGAGTTGTACTCGAAGCTTACGTCGGCAAGTGCTAGTGTGCGGGGATGGACGGGAAGCGATCGCGCATCAGGCTCATCTTTTATAGCAGGCGGCTCGTCAATGACCGTAAAGACGCGATCGCATGAAGCTACAAACGTCTGGATCTTAGTAGTGAACCCCAACACCCAACCTATCGGGTCCCAGAACTGCCCCAGGTACGCCATAAATACGAGCAGATCCCCGATGGTCACGCCGCCCTGCACCGGACGCAAGAACTGGTCGCGATAAACTAGGTATCCGCCGTAGCCTAAGATTACCCCGCTTCCCAGGGCGAAAACTACCTGAACCGCTAGCGGATAGAGGTTTTCTTGCCAATTAAGCCGAAGGGAGGCCTTGACGCTGCGTTCGACCGCCTGCCCGAAGCGCCGCGACTGCGTTGCTTCTCGACCGAAGGACTGGATTAGCCCGATCGACTCTATACCTTGCTGCATGGTTGAGGTCATCACCGCATCGGTCTGTTTCGACTCAAGGGCTCGACTCCTAATCCTTCCCTCGAAGTACCAATTCGCCAGTATTAAAAGCGGAGTGAACGAAAGCGCAAACACGGTGAGAAGGACGTGGCGCGACAGCATGATCCAGATCATCGCCGTCAGCGTCACCGATGCGGCAGTGGAGCCGATAAGCGTATCGATTACCCCCCAGGGGCCGAGGCTGTCGTAGCTCAACCGATAGATTGCGTCACCCTGCGATCGGGAGCCGTGCCAGCCGAGACTGTGCGCCTGCATTTTGTCGTAGAGTTCGGTGCGAACCCGCAAGGTTCCGTTGTACTGGATGCGGTAGTTCAACATCTTACGCAGCATGAAAACGGTCTCGCTCAGGATTCTAATAATCATCGCGACGAATGCCATTCCGAAAATTCGGTTCAGCGTGCTTTCACCGAACGGAGCAAGAAACAGCGTATGAATCCAGTTGGATTTCGGAGTTGGTGACAAAACCGTATCGACTAGAATCGCTATCGGCCAGGCGTTGAGAAGGTTGAAAAATACCGATGCTCCGATCAACAACAAGAGCGTGACGATCAGCCATAAGTCTTTGCGAAAGTAGGAAATGGAGCGCAGGACGATCCGCACCAACCAATGTTGGTTAATTAACGGCATCACCATTTTTGGTGAATTCTTCTGGCTCTTCAAACGTGCTTTGAATGGAAAATTCATAAATATACTGGGTGCCTCTAAGTAAGACAATGCACCAATTAGGAAGTTTCACCCCAGTCAGAGAAGCTAGAAATTAACTTTGAGTTATAACCTTTGTTGTCAAGCAGGGCAGATGGAATGTGAGATTATTCGACTGGTGCAAGATGTAAGTATAGTTTCGTTGTTCAAGGGTAGCTAGATAGAAAGCGAGCTCGCTTTGCTTCCTGGTGTGATGCAAAGCACGAAACTTTTCGCAAAGCGGTCGCTTTCGTTGAGATAGTCTCAACTTTTTAATCGGAACTTCCCCCCTGCGGTCGATCGCATCCAAGCAAAACCCCCATCAGTCGGGCAATCTGGCTAACGCCCTCCCTCAATAGATGACTACAATATTAGGGAAACCTTCAGTAAATCCAAAGCTCTCTGTTGCAAAGGAGCTGGCATTGTCAGCTTGTCGAAACTAACTGAAACCAGACGCAATTTAGGCTAGACTCGGTTTTTAGCGATTGTCGATAAAATTGTTATTAACGTCCGAAAACTTGGAACTGGAAAACCCTCAGAAGTACATTTTGTTGAAGCTTTCCGTTTTGCTGGAGTTGATGACTTAACCGGGACAACCACCGACCCTGACTCAGAAGCATTCAACCACTCCTCATCCTCAAACAACGACGGACGGTAATCGTTGACACATATGCTCTTCTAAGTAATAAGCTAACACACATAAAAACAGGTGTGCAAGCACCAACAGAAGTTGTATCACTAGGAACAACACCTACAGCATCACTTATAACGGAAACACCACCAATACTGGAAGCTGCAGTGCCAGCGCTAACAGCACCGCAGCCGAAAGCATCAGCAGCAGAACCAGTCCCCGCTCCATCCCAAGAGAGCAGTCTGACTCACCGAATCCAAGCACCCGACAAAGAAATAACGGTCAGGTTTACGGTGGATATGTCCGTCGGGAGCTCACCGCAAGCTGTCGATGCTGGCAGCCAGGACGGGGCGCAAGAAAGTCGATATTGTGCGGATGCTGCTAGAGGACGGGTTGAAGGAGGTGGAGGGGTAAGGGGTGGAAGAATATTTTGAACAATCTTCGTATCATACTTCAACCTTTTACCATATTGAACTTAATTCAGCCGGGGCTTACAGTCTTTCCTATTCCTCAATTATCTTTAGGATTTGCTAAACTTCAATCTATCGTTTATAGGCTGACTTCCTCAATTTTTATATTTCTGTCTCACCCTGATTTCTGTTTTTCTTCTGCCTCAAGTGACATAAGAGAGTTAATAACTCGTTAGAGTCTGTGCGTAAATCCTTCTGCAATAATTTATTATACTTTTTCAACAATTCTTGTGGGGCAGACATCCTGCTTGCCCCAGACTTGCTTTTTACTCGTATGTCTATTGATTGCCCGAACCAACTGCCTGGGAAATTGAATTAAATCCTTTTTCTTCTAACTTTTGCAACAACCCTTGTAGAATCCGCCTCACCATCCAAGGCCCTTCGTAAACCCAACCGGTGTAGACTTGAATTAAACTCGCACCGGCGGCTATTTTTTCCCAAGCATCTTCGGCGGTGAAAATGCCGCCAACTCCAATTATGGGCAATTCGCCTTTTGTATATTGCCAGATAAATCGGATTACTTGTGTCGATCGCTCCCGCACAGGAAGCCCGCTAATTCCCCCGGCTTCTTCGGCGATTGGTTTGCCTGTTTCTCGCAATATTTGTGTTTTCAATCCGTCGCGGCGGATGGTGGTATTTGTGGCGATAATTCCTGCTAGTTGGTAGGTTTTGGCTAAGTCGAGGATTGATACGATCGCCTCCGACTCCAAATCCGGCGCAATCTTGACTAAAATTGGCTTGGTTCCCCGATTTTCTTGTTGCAAAATTTCCAAAATTGTGCTGAGCCCAGCAGCATCTTGGAGCGATCGCAACCCAGGCGTATTCGGAGAGGAAACGTTCACTACAAAATAGTCGCCCCAATCTTTCAGCAGCTTAAAACTCTCCAAATAGTCGGCTGCTGCCTGCTCTAACGGTGTTACCTTAGATTTACCGAGATTGATGCCCAAGGGAAACCGAGACTGAGGCATGGGGCGCTGGGCATCGAATTTTGACTGTTTCTGTGCTGCCTGAAACCGGGCGGCCATTGCCGCGGCTCCTTGATTGTTAAATCCCATGCGGTTGAGGGCTGCACTGTCCTGAGTCAAGCGAAACAAGCGAGGTTGGGGGTTTCCCGGCTGTGGTTGACAAGTGACAGTGCCAAGTTCGGCAAAGCCAAAGCCAAAATTTGCCCAAATGTCAGCAGCAACGCCGTTTTTATCAAATCCGGCGGCTAAGCCGACAGGATTGTTAAAGCTCAGTCCCCACAAAGATTGTTCGAGGCGAGAATCTTGGACTCCCAAAGATTTCTGCAATCGCCAGAGCATTTGGCGGGTTGCGGGGTTTGACTGGGTTCTGGCTGCGAGTTCGAGAACTTGGAGAGTGCGGTTGTGCAGCCACTCGGCATCGGTTTTCAATACGGAAAACAACAGCGGGCGTACACTTGATTGATAAATATCCAATGATTTGTACTGGGGCAATTTACAAATTAGAAATGAGAAGGGAAATAAAAATATTCAGGAGCAGGCAGCGAAGGCGAAGTTTTTACTTCAACTTCGATCGACTTTATCCATTGTTTGAGATTGAAGCATAAGTGAGACGATTATATTATAAGTTGATTCTTTTGCATTTTAATTTTTTGAATTTTTAAGTTAGTAATTTTAAATTAGACAAAGGTGCGGGGAAGCTTGGAAATGGGGCAGCAGCAAAGACCAAAGGATTTAGACGAACAAATCGCGACCCTAGAGCGCGTTCTCCAGACTCTCCGAGAAGAGGAGAATGTTGAAGTGCTACTTTCGACCACACTCGGTTACTTGCAAACGGAATTTGACTGGCGTTTGATTTGGATCGGGTTGTACGATCGACAGGCTCACAGATTGTTCGGAAAAGGTGGCATAACTCCTAACGGCGACCTGTCTTTTCTCAAACAGCGGTTTGCTCTCAGTCCGGGGGATTTGCTGGAACAAGTGGTGATTCAGCTCCGGCCGGTGGGAGTTCCGGATTTGCGATCGGAAAACAGAGCCGGAGAATGGCGCAAAGCAGCTCAAACTTTCAATATTCAAGGCACGACTCTGTTTCCGCTGCGCTACAAAGACCGCTGCTACGGCGTGATTTTGCTCGGCACTGAGGTGTGGGGAGCGTCGCCAAAGTCGGGGGAAAAAACGCAGTTGGCGATCGTATTTGGAGCGCTGGCAACTGCTCTTTACCAAATAGAAAAAGACTGGCAGCGACAACAAGTTAAACACCCAGATGAGTCTCTTTTAGCGTTGATTTCGCAGTTGGGGGAACTGCGATCGCTCGACCAATACTTGCAAGCGGTTGTCGAACAAACTCATGAATTTATCGAGCCGACGCGCACCAATGTTTATTGGTTCGAGCGAGAGCGGCGCTATTTTTGGCGCCGAGTCAGCAACCGCGAAGTTACTCCGGGTTTGGGCGGGCCGGGCCGAGCGGCTTCGGGCATCACCGTTCAAGACTTGGGCGAATTTTATCAAGCTTTGGGCAGGGAAGAAATGGTTTGGATCGGTGAATCTCAAAGTTCTCTGAAAACTGAGCTGACGGGGCGGTTGATGCAGCAAATCCGCGCTCGCTCTCTGTTGGCTGCGCCGATTGTTTCAGAAGGGGAATTGTTGGGATTTTTGGCAGTTGAAGCCGGCGAACCCCGGATTTGGCAAGACAATGAAAAACATTACCTGCGGGGAGTGGCGCAGTTAGTGGCTCTGACGGCTCCGGTGTCGGAGATGGAGGAGAAAATTCAGCAAATCTCGATCGATCGAGATTTAACTGCAGGAATAGCTCGCGCCATCTACAGCGATGCTGACTGGGAGGCGACTTTGAAAAATACCGCCGAACAGTTGTGCGAGCGGCTCAAATGCGAATACTTTTTGCTGCTGCTGTACGGGGAAGAACAAAATCGCTTTGAAATTGTCTGCCAAAATCTGCCCCGCAACCGCAGGTCAGTGCCGTCGCCGCTCAACGCCCTCGATGTGGCTGACGTGGGGCTGTTGCAAGAAAGCGAACCTGTGGCTATTGAAAATTGGGAGGAAGACCGGCGGTTGGGCGCTTGGCGGGATGTGTTGGGGGAAGCGGGGGTGCGATCGCTTTTGGCATCGACCACGAGGGGGAAAAAGAAAGAGGGAGAAAACCCGAATCTAAAATCGAAAATCGCCAATCGAAAATCGATCGAGGGTTTGCTGGTTGTCGGACACAATGCAACTCGCACTTGGAGGCGATCTGAGCAAGAATTAGTTCGGCTAGTGGGCCAACAACTCGGATTGATCCTGCACTCGTGGCAGCAGAGTTCGGCAATCGACAAATATCAGCAATTTGAGCGCTCGCTCAAATCGGGTTTGGCGGTTTTGCACCATTCTCCTGATGAGCAATCTGAGCAAGAGATATCTGCTGCTTCGCCGACGATGTTCCCAGAGTTGCCGCTACAAAAGCTCGATCGTAACTTTGCTCAACACGTTTCCCAGACCATTTCCTGTCCTTTAGTCGCCGTAATTACTTGGAATCCGGGTCAGGAGGAAGGTTCCATCGTGGCGACGGTAGCTGCCAATCCGGTATTTGCCCTCAATCCCGAGGCGGTGATTCCTGTCAAAACAGACGCTTTGATCCAACAAACCCTGGCAGCAGCGGGGGTGCTGCAACAGAACACGAGCCAACTGCCGCTGGCGACGAAGCGGTGGCTCCGCAGTCCGGGAATTGGCGAGATTCTGACGGTGGCGCTGCGGACTGCCCCAGAACACGCTCCGGCGGGCATTGTGGTGGCTGCGGACGCTCCGGGCCGCCAGTGGTCGGAGTTGTCGGTGAGTTTACTCAGCTCGATGGCGTCTCAGTTGGCTTGGTGGCGCAGGTATTTGGCGGTGCAATCGGCAAGCGAGTCGCAGCGATTGGATCTGGAGTTGCTCAACTGGTACAAACAGCGCCGTTTTGAGGAGTTTTACCGCACTGTGGGAGCGGGGGTGAAGGAGTTGGGGGAGTTGAGTCAGTCGATTTTCCAGTCAGTGAAGGAACAAAAGGATGCTCTGAAAACTTTGCGCTACCAACAGGTTTTGCGGCAAATTGGCAATGCTTTGGGGTCAACTCATTTGCTGCTGAAACAGGAACATTGGCGGCTGCAATTCGCACAAGATGCGGTGCCTGTGAGCGCTTGGCTGAGGCGATCGCTCGATCGAACGGCCTCCCTGGTCAAACAGTCGAAAGTCTTGCTGGAAGTGCACAGAGAAACTGCTGTGTCTATGCCTGCGGGCCAGACTTTGAGCGTTCGCGCCGACAGCATCAAGCTGGATTTGATCCTGTGCGAATTGCTGGCGGCGGCTTGCAGGCGCTCTGCTGCTGGCGCCAAGATTGAGATTCGCTCTGAGTTGTTGGGGGAAGATTTGTTAGAATTGTCTGTGATCGATAGCGGCGCGTGCGATCGACACTTAATTGCTGCCTTCAACGGCAGTTCCGAACCCGATATATTAGCGGTTTCTAGTTCCAATAGGTCGATCGTGCAAAATCTTTTAATTTGTCAGCGAGCAGTACGCTTAATGGGGGGAAACTTTTCTCTAGAAATGTTAGAAAACAATTTAATTGTGGCTCGTTTAGTGTTGCCCCTAGCCCATTCTTAAAATTCTGTACGGGCGAGTTCACCCTATCTGCAATTCACATACTATAGCCATCCTAAATCATTTGTGAATTGCTTACCCCCTCCCCTTGATAAGGGGAGGGTTGGGGTGGGGTCAAAAATTTACGCATCCTGCAAGGATTGCTATAACACCCAAGGTATTAAAAACCCTCTGCCTAAACCGATGGACTAACCGTTTCCGCCGCCTCAGAATTCGGGAAAAACCTTTGAGTAATCCAAGCAGTTACAATATGAGAAAGCAATCCCATCGGCCCAGCAAAAAAACACAAAGCCAAAGAATGAACCGTCCAAACTCCTGTCCGCTGCCCTTCCAAATAAATCCAGCGCCCGACAAACAAGTCCATCACTAAAAAATGTATCCATCCCGTAGCCGCCGCCGTTTCTTCCCCCAGAAACTTAGCAATATCTGCTAACTTAGGATTCGACAAAGCAGCCGCATTTTCCGCAGTCAGACTGCTACCAAACAAATATATGTACAAAACGGCTAGGACTGCAAACGGAATAAAGGAATTCATCACTTTTCTGGTAATTCCCCAGTTGGGTAATAAAATCATAATTGCCCAGAAAGGCACAACGAACAGATTACCGGCATTAAAAATTAGTTCGGGTGTCATAGTTGGCTCTTGGCTCCTGCGAAGGCAATTCAATTAAGGACGTTAAGATTACTTTACACAATTTTTGCTGAAATTTCTCAAAAGCCGAAAAAAATGTCATTCACAAATGAAATAGAATTGCTATACTTATCTAAAATTTCAAATCTCGCATCTAAAATCGATTAAGCCAGCACAGCCCATGACAACTTATAATAACTTTTCCGATTGGTGCAAGCAAAAAGAGAATCTCTCGCCCGACGCCAAACATACGGTAGAAATACTGTTGCAAATATCAGACACTACCGAGTGCGATCGAGCCAACGAACTGCTTTCTAATACAACAGAACTTAACCTCAAAAATCTTCAAATTACCGATATCAGTCCCCTCTCTTCTTTCACTAAACTTACTAATCTTATTCTCGGCAGCAATCGAATATCTGACCTTGCTCCCCTGCAATCTTTAATCAATCTGAAAACTTTGATTGTGGATGTTAATCAAATATCAGATATCAGCCCGCTTTCATCTCTAATAAATCTGACCCAACTCGTTCTCGATACCAATCAAATCTCAGATATCCGTCCCCTAGCAGATTTAACTAATCTTACCGCACTTGTCTTGTTTGACAACAAAATTTCCGACATCACTCCGGTGAAAAACTTAACTAACTTAAATGCGCTGATTCTCTACAACAATCAAATTTCCGATATCGCTCCTCTGGCAAATTTAACTGAACTCCAGACACTCTACCTTTACAATAATAAAATATCGGATATCACCCCGCTTACTTCTTTGAAAAATCTCACTACGCTGTTTCTGTTCGGAAATGAAATATTTGACCTAACTCCGTTGAAAGCTCTAACTAACTTAAATAAATTGGTTTTATTCCAAAATAAAATATCAGATATTACTCCTTTGACATCGCTCACTAATTTAATTGAACTCAACCTCGGTAACAATCAAATATCCGACATCAGTCCGCTGAAATCGTTAACTAATTTGACTGAACTTTATCTGTTCAACAACCCGATTTCGGATACCAGCGCGCTGCAAGCTTTAAATAATTTATTTTTACTAGACTTGTACAACAATCAAATCTCTGATATCAGTTCCCTGCAATCTTTGCAAAAGTTAACTACCCTGGACTTGCGCGGGAATCCCATTGTTAATAAAATTTGCCCTGTCAATCCTGAATCTATATGTCGGTTTTAATTAATTATTAAGACAGAGGCAAGATGGCAGTTTATAGAGTATAATGGCAAAGGTCAATATCAGGAGAAAGTGATGAGCGGACACGATGCTTTAATGTTAGGATTGCTGCTGTTGCCAGGTTTGGCTTTGTCGATCGCAATTATGGGCGCTTTTGCCGCTGGTGGATAATCAGTTTTGGCAGCAGGCAGATTTTGTAAAAAGTAGTTTTTTCCTCGTTTTAATCGTTCCCAGGAAGAGCCTGGGAACGCATTTCACTCTTGCTCAGCCTCCTGTTTTTTTGCCAGCGAGGCAGAGCCTCTGGATCTCGGTTCCCAGCCAGAGGCAGGAAACCAGTTAATTTTCCTTCTTCCTTTTTCCTTCTCCCTGACATCCGTTACATCCGTTACATAATCCGTTGCCGAACTTGCTTCTCCCTGACATCCGTTACATCCGTTACATCCGTTACATCCGTTACATCCGTTACATCCGTTACATCCGTTGCCGAACTTCCTTCACTTACAAAAATTGTGCTGTAACATCCGAATTTACCAAAGTATTCGCGCACAAAATACCCGATGCTGCGACGGCGGGGACGCCAATTCCCGGCATGGTACTGTCTCCCACCCGATACAAGCCTTTGACTGGTGTTTGCGGCCCCGGAAATGTGCCTTTTCCGGCGGCAATTGCAGGCCCGTAAGTTCCTTGATATCGGCGCAAAAATCGGGCATGGGTTAGCGGTGTGCCGATCGACTCTAAGACTATTCGCGATCGCAAATCCGGTATAATTTTTTCTAAAGCTTGAAACAGAGATTGCGATCGCTCTTGCTTTTTCTGGGGATACAATTCGCCATATTCCCAACCTTCGTAAGGTTCCAATGTATAAGCGTGAACGGCGTGATGTCCGGGCGGCGCGAGAGTTGCATCCCATACTGTAGGAATCGAAATCATGCAAGTATTTCCGGGTACTGTAATGTCAATCTTGCTGTCGTGAACGACGACGTGGTGGCCGGTTAAACCTTCGAGTCCTTCGGCTTTAATTCCTAAATGCAGGTGCATAAAACTGTCTACTGCTGGCATTGACAAAGCGCTTTTTCGGTAGGTTGTCGGCAAATCTTCAGGTCGCAGTAATTTTGTATAAGTATCCCAGATTGTGGCATTTGAAATGACAATTGGGGCGCGGATAATTTCGCCATTTTTCAAGCGAACGCCGGTGGTTTTGCCGGATTCAACTAATATTTGCTCGACGGCAGATCCCAGGCGCAATTTTCCTCCCCAGCGCTGCAAACCTCTGACTAAAGCATCGACGATCGCACCGCTGCCACCTACAGGATATTCGATCGCACAGCGCGATCGTTCGCCAATCATAAAAGCTATTTCCGGCGCGACAGTTCCGTGCGCTTTCAAACCCGACAGCAAAAAGCACTCCAAATCGATCAAACGCCGCACCCAAGGATCGCGCACGTCCCGATCCATCAAGGAACCTGCTGAACCCGCGATCGCACCTACTAGCGGCAACAGCTTCAGCAAAGCAGGCGAGTACCGAGACAGCAAAACAGGTATCAACTGCCAGTCGGATCTCAGCGCTAAAGCCGGAATTCCACGCAAAGCTTCATACAAAACTAATAAGTTTTTTTGAAATTGCTGTAATTCTACAGCACCTTGCGGTGCGAACTTAGCTACAGCATCTAAGTAACTTCTCGCATTAGCATAAATCGGCAAACTTCCCTCTGGAAAATGGTAATGCCCCAGTGGATCGTAGGAAATTGCTGCGATCGATTCCTCCAAAACATCAAAAACTTGCCGCAAAGGATTAAACGACCGGGGGTCAGTCAAACCGCAATAAAAAGAAGGCCCCGAATCAAAGTGAAATCCCCGGCGCGAAAAGCTGTGAGCTGCCCCGCCCGCTATGATGTGGCTCTCGCAGACGAGCACCCGCTTGCCGTAGCGAGCTAGCATCGAGCCGGCGACTAAGCCCCCAATACCGCTGCCAATGACGATCGCATCAAAGTCTTGCATTTATCAAATGTGGTATAATTGTATTATTTCTTGCTGAGTGTTGACAGGGTATTTTTATGGGAGGAAAACTATGAAAGCTTTATCTATTTTAGATGAAGTTGTTCGCGAATTAGAACAAGACGTGAATCTCTCGCGCATTAAAAAAATAATATTTTTTGCTTGTAAAGAGTCCTGGGAAAACGATCCGGCCCAACTCGCCAGCGCCGATGTAAGGCTTTTAATTGAAGAGCTGTGCGCCAAATACAGCAGGTTAGAAGATATTGAAGCAGTTTTAAATAATATAGTCTCTAAGGTTAATAAAAAAACCGAGTATGCTTTAGTAGCAGACCTCATAGTCTGTCAACTTAGCAGACTGTATGAATTTGAAGATTTCACCAAATTAGAAATAAACATATCTAGTTTTGGCGGTCAGGAAGCTCCAGCATTTGAAGAGCACTTTAGTTCGGAAGTACCCAGCAGCGAAGAAAGAGCAAGAAACCCCGGCAAATTATTTGATGTCCGACAAAAAATTTTGCAGCAAACAAATCCGCTGAGGGCGAAAATCCTAATTTTTTCTACTCTTTATCACGAGTTTACTTTTAGCGATCGCGATTGGCTACTGCTGAAAACTCAAGAACTTGACAATCTACTGCGACAACTGTTTAATGTCTGTGGCAGCCTAGCCGAACTGGAATCTCGATTGTACACAACTGCTAGCAATCTCGACAACAGAGATGAAAACGACCAAGCTGCAAGCGTAATCATCAAAGCGATGAATCCTTGTTACGCAAAAATGCAACAGGAAGAATCCTATGAAGCCGAATCTTCGGTTAGTGAAGATTACGATCAGACACATTTAAACAACAGTGTTTATGAAGAGAGCGAGCTGGTGGACAGGCGCAGCGATTATTTTGATCCAGGCGAGATTACTCACATCCTTCAAGCTGCTCCACCTCACTATCATTATGACCCCCAAAAGAGTTACTTAGTGCCGGACACTGCAGAAAATGTACAGTTTAAAGAACCCGAAACCAGCCATAATTATGCTACTGATTTCAGACAGGAAATGGTAGAAACGTTCCCAGTTGCAGAAATGCCGACTATTATCGAAATTTTAGAACCGGCGGCTCCTGTTATTATAAATATTAGCGATTCCATCAAACGCAAGTTGGGATTGGAAGAAGAAATGACAGAATTAGTCAGTCAAAGTGCTAACTCTGCAACGGTGCAAATAGAAAATATATTCACCCAGTTAGAAGCTGCTTTGAACGGAAAATTTTCTACGGGAAGTGCAGAGGAGCGTTTATACTGGAAATATAAAAATCTCAGAGAGTATGTAGGGAAAGTTCAGAAGTTTACCGATAAATTGCTGGAAATTTTGAGCGAATTGGAGTCAAAAGAAAGCGGTAAATATCCTTCGGAAATCCCAGAAAACCTGAGCTACGACATTTCAGAAATACCGCAGGAAAACTCTAGCCATAAAGCAAATCAGTATCAGCTTCTGGAAATGGCAAAGCAAGGCAAACCAAAGGCGATCGCCCAATTGATCAATCAATTGCTACAGCCTAAAGGAATTGTTGCTACAGCGGGATTTAAAGATGGTTGGCTCCATATAATTCTGGAGTCTGCTGAACTACCAAACCAACAGGCGACAGCTACCTACATTAACAAAAAACTGTGTACTTTAAAATCCAAATATCTTACTCATGTGAAAATTCACGGGCGACAGTTAGGTAGCAAAACAGTTTTTTGGACTCAAGAATTTGTCAATCAAACTCATTAAATGCCCCGACTCAAGTCTGAGGCTACACCAACTAAGTCGGCCTGCGTCAACTGAAATTCAAGAAATTTCATCAAATTTCTCAGACTGAAGTCTGGGGCTACAAAAACTAAGTCCGCCTGCGCGAACAGAAATTTAAGCAGTCTAGAAATAGCAGATTGTACCTAATTAACAACAAAAACAAATATGAATGCCAGCGAAATTTTAAGGCGATATACATCAGGAGAACTAGATTTTCAAGGTATGAATCTCCGAGGCGTATACCTGAGCGGTGCCGATTTAATTGGCGTCAATTTAAGCAGTGCTGACCTCTGCGGTGCAAACCTAGCGATGTCATATCTAAGCCGAATTAACCTTCAGCGCGCAAATTTAACTAAGGCAAAGCTGTGCGGTGCTAACTTAAATCAAGCCAACTTGAGCGGAGCAAATTTGTCCGATGCAGACTTCCACGGAGCGACTTTGCAAGGTGCAGACTTTCGCAAAGCCAACATATCTTTGGCAGTTTTTATTGATGCAAATTTGAGCGATGCAGATATGCGAGGTGTGAATTTGCAAGGTGCAGATTTGCGCGGTGCGTGCTTGCGGGGTGCAAATTTGCGGAAGGAGCTGCGGCTTTTTGAGGGTGCAAATTTGCGGGGTACAAATTTGCAAGGTGCAGATTTGCGGGGCGTCAATTTGCAAGGTGCAGATTTGACTAAAGCTAATCTGAGTCACGCTAATTTGACTGAAGCATTTCTGGGAGAAGCAAATCTGAGTCAGGCAAATTTGAGCGAAGCTATTTTAGATGGCGTATTTTTGACTGAAGCAACTTTGGTAGAAACAAATTTTTCCTGGGCTGTAATGGCCAATGCTAAGTTGGAAAGAGCTGTGTTACTTGATGCTGAATTGGCTGGCGCTAATTTGCGCGGTGCATTTATGACTGATGTTAAGTTGAGCAATGCTAATTTAATCATGGCTGACTTAAGTCGAGCTAATTTGGTGCGAGCTGATTTGAGTCGAGCTAATTTTAATCAGGCAAATTTGAGTGAAGCTGATATGACTGATGCTTACCTGGCTAGAACAGATTTGCGGGAGGCAATTTTGCACCGCACAACTTTGATTAGAGCAGATTTGAGCACTGCTAATTTATCAGGTGCTCAGTGGCGCGGTACAATTATGCCGAATGGAGAAATGCACGGGTAATTACTTCTAGTAGGAATTTAAGGCTGTCACTAAAAGAGTTAATCTCCGCCCCTGTGATTTAACAATTATGAGTAAAAATGAGCTGGGTAGGAGAGCAGTCATTAATTTAATAGTTAAGGCCATTTTGTAGCATTCACAACAGGAGGGCAATGCTGTGTTAGATACAGGAAAAATTTTACAAGAACGTTATCAATTGCAACAGCGTTTAGGACGCACAGCGGCCGGTCATCAAACTTGGCTAGCAGTGGATTTAGAGTCTCAAGAACAGGTGACGCTGAAAATGTTAGCTTTTAGCCCGGAAATGCACTGGGAAGAACTCAAGCTTTTTGAAAGAGAAGCACAAGTTTTGCAGGCGCTGAATCATCCCCGCATTCCTTGCTATCGAGATTATTTTTCCCTAGAGCGGGAAGCCGGAGCAGGATTGCCTTGGTTTGGATTAGTGCAAGATTATATTCCGGGATTTTCACTTCAGGAATTGTTAGAAAAAGGCCAGAGATTTTCAGAAAAACAAGTACGAAAAATTGCCACTGAAGTGCTGGAAATTTTAATTTATTTGCATGAATTAAGCCCCCCAGTTTTGCACCGAGATATTAAGCCGAGTAATTTAATTTTGGGGGAAGATCGGCACGTTTATCTAGTAGATTTTGGTGCGGTACAAGCTCAAGCGGCGGTGACAGGTGTAACGTTTACAGTGGTAGGAACGAGTGGCTATGCACCCTTAGAACAGTTTTGGGGGCGGGCGGTGGCGGCTTCGGATTTGTATGCTTTGGGAGCTACTTTAATTCATTTGTTAACGGGGATGACTCCTGCGGATTTGCCACAGAAAGATTCTCGGATTCAGTTTAGCGATCGCGTGAGTGTGAATCCCACTTTAGTAAGCTGGATTGAGAAGATGACGGAAATCGCGTTAGAAAAGCGTTTCAGTAATGCTAGAGAGGCTTTAGCAGCTTTGAAATCGGGAAAAATACAAGGGGCTAATCTTCAAATTCCGACTGTTTGGAAAATTGCTAAACCGCGTCACTGTCGCATTCAAGTTAGCAAATCAGCGATGGAGTTAAACATTAAAATTCCCTCTAGTTTAGTCAGAAAGCCTTTTTCAGTTGCTGTTGGAGGAATATTATTTTTACTGCTAACGGGGCCAATAATTTTAGTATTTTCTCTAACAGTAAATTTACCTATTGGATTAGGATTGTTTACGATTCTAGCAAGTTTCTTAGGTAAGATTTTGGGCAAGGGTAATAAAATTACATTTAATCGGAACTACTTTAAACTGGAACATCAGATATTTGGTTGGAGTTATTTACAACAAACTGGGGAAATTTCGGAAATTTTGGGTACTTTTATATATACCCTGGCTGAGGGAAATCAAATCAGGATTCGTTCAGGTAACGAGAGGGGAACTTACTTTTATACTTTAGCAACAAATGTGACAGAGGTTGAGGCGGCTTGGTTAGCGCAAGAAATTCAAGATTGGTTAAATTTAAGATAAATTTTTATAGGGCGAAGCCTTGGTGATTAATTTTTTTGTATAATAGACATCTCGCAACTAAAAATCGGTCACGCACTCACCTATAGGGGGTCTAAAATACAGCATATTCCAGGTTCATTAAGTACAGTAGCAACAGCTTGTAAACCTGACTGCTCGATCAAAAAAATGATTCTACTTTAAAAGAGTTATGCCAACGCTTTCAAAAAAAGACCCCAATCAAAGTCAGTATATCTTATTACGCGATCGCCCAAAAAACATTTAATTTTAATTAAAATTTATCCCTTCACAGGCAAAACGATCGCAAACTCAGTCCCCACTCCAGGCTCCGCATCCACCTCGATGCTTCCGCCATGTTTTTCTACCGCAATCTGATGGACAATTGCCAACCCCAATCCAGTTCCTTTGCCGACACCTTTCGTCGTGAACAAATGGTCGAATATCTGCTGTTTCACTTCCTCTTTCATCCCGATACCGTTATCAGCAATTTTAATTTTAATGTGTCCTTCGCCCAGTACATCAGTGCCAATCGTGATGCGGTTTGGATTTGCGACAACTTCACTAAAACTGCGTCCTAAATTTGACTCTTCTAAGGCATCAATCGCATTGGCGAGCAGGTTCATGAAAACTTGATTTAATTGACCCGGAAAACATTCGATTTTAGGGAGATTGCCGTATTTAGTTATTACTTCGATCTGCGGGCGGTGTTCGTTTGCTTTCAGGCGATGTTTCAAAATTAAAACAGCGCTATCAATGCCTTCGTGAATATTAAAAGGAACTTTGTAGTCTTTGTCGCCTCGGGAGAAGGTACGCAAACTGTTGCTGATGCTGCAAATGCGCTCGCAGCCCAGTTGCATTGAATCAATCATCTTCGGTAAATCTTCCAAAAGATAATCGAGGTCTATCTCTTCGGCGTGGTCTGCTATTTCCGATTGCGATGCAGCGGAGCGATACAATTCTAAGTGTTCTATAACATCTTCTAAACTTCTTTTACCTTCGCTCAAATTCCCAGAAATAAACCCTATCGGATTGTTGATTTCGTGGGCGACTCCGGCGACTAAATTGCCCAAAGCCGACATTTTTTCGTTTTGCACGAGTTGCAGTTGCGCTTGCTGTAAATCTTTTAAAGTTTGTTCTAGCTGTTGGTTTTGCTCTTGCAAAAGTTCCGCTGCTCGCTTGCGATCGGTGGCATCAACACCCAAACCAATAATCCCGATCGTCTCACCTTGGCAATTTTTTAGCTGCACTTTCGTGACTTCTAAATAGTGTAGTTTACCGTCAACAAATCTGAGAGATTCGCTGGAGTAATGCGGCAAATCTTGGGCAAGGCAGGCGGCATCTGAAAGCAGACACCCCGCTGCATCCTCTCCCAGTATATCTTTGTAATGATCGACAGCTAGGAAAGCGCTCACAGGCACGCCCACATTTTGAGAAAAGGTTTTGTTCAAAAACTGTACTTTACCACTGGGATTAACCATCCAAATCCAAATCGGAGCGACATCAAGAATTGCTTGGAGCATTTTTTTCTGATCGGCAAGCTGAGCTTCGGTTCGGCTAATTTGTACTAGCGATCGCTCTAATTGTTGGTTGTAATCCTGATATTTTTTATATAGCAGAGCATTTTGCAAACAGATGGCTGCCTGGGAACACAGGAGATTGAGAAGTTGGAGGCGATCGCGGGTAAAAACTTTTGCGGTTAAGCGATTTTCCAGATACAAAATGCCAACTAAGTTTCCTCTATCGAGAATCGGCCAACACAACAGGCTCTGAGGTTGGTATTTGAGGATGTAGGAGTCGGAATCCCAATCACGTTGTTGAGCGAGATCCCGAACAATCACAGGTTTCAATAAATTTTTAACGCAGTCAACAATTTTGAGGGGCAAGATATCGCTATTTTCATTGAGTGTTGCCGATGATAAGTCGATCGCCCACTCGACTCCCGAATTGTCGAGCGTGCTGGTAGCCGCGATTTCCCATTGATTGCCGTTTGGCAAAATCAGCGCTCCTCTGTTAGCTCCTGTATTTTTCATAGCCAGTTGCATCAGTTTGGCAATTAGTCGATCGAGTTCTCTTTCACTAGAGAGCGCTTGACAAGCTTTGAGCACTGTTGAAAAATTTCCGAAATCTGAGACGCTCGCCGAAACAGACGGATGAATGGAGGGATGAATGGATTGATGAAGCGATTGATTTTGCCCAGCAGGTGTTGAAAAATTTGCTAATGGATGTTCAGGGAGTTTTGCGGTTTCTAAAATCGGTTTTAATAATTGAGGATAACGTTTTTCTAAGTCATCAATTTTGGATCTATCTCCCCAACGGACATAGCAATCATAGGCATCTATCATGTAGAGTCGGGCAATTTTTTCCCTTCCTAATGACAGGTAAAACTTAGCAGCGAGTTCGCAAGCAAGAGCTTCTTCATTGATATATTCGTTAGCTTTAGCTCCGGTAATAGCTCGATCGTAAAGCTCCATGGCTTCTGCTGTCTGTCCCAAAACACCGAGCAATTCTGCCTCAACCAGATCGAACTTGTGTTGGTAATTGATCGGGGTATGGTGCGCGAATTCTTTGAGTTTTTTCTGACTAGCCCCAACGCGCTTCAAGATTTGTTGGCGCTCCGCCGGTGCGGCATCTGCATAGATTGCCAAATGTGCCAGTGCATCATAAAAGTCGTGCATCATCGTTACTAGCATCAAAACACTATTCCCAAAATAAGGTTTGCCTCCATTTCGCCTGTCGATAGGCTGCGGATTACGGCTCGAATATATCCCGAATCCGTGGCCTCTTTTTGCTAAAACTTATACACCTCCATCTAGCAGGTAACAGGTAAAATCAATTGAAAGATTGGAAGGTTTAAGGTATTTGTAAATAATCGGTCTGCGTTCGAGTTCGTCGAGAATGTCTGTTCGGTTGAGGACTATTTTTACCGATGCAATTAACGGTCGCTAATGCAACTTTTTGGGATTGTGGCAGAACCGCCTCCCGCAAATCCTCCGCCACAATAGCGCAGGTTTGAGAATTTCCGCGGCAGGTTGTCGGTCTTTGTCGCGCATGAACCTATCGATAGCCGATCGAGAATCTGTGTACGATTGAGCGATCGCGCGATAGCCCGGTATTACCGTATTCAAATCCACTGCATTTATTATTGTGTCCATATCGGCTGACCTCAACCCAGACATTAACTTGACAAAACTTAGTCTATATATCTTAGGGCATAAACAGCATAATTTTCGAGATGTAGATCAAAAAATCCCATTATCTGTTAAACAACAACATTTTATACTTTGTCGATCGCGATTAAAGCTTTTTACTTACGTATAAGTTTCTGTTGTTAATCTCAAATGCGATTAAATGAATGCGAAATCCCGTAAAAACACTGCCGTATTATGTCTTAAAAAATACACGTGCTAATTAATTAAATTTAATATAGCTCGATAGCCCAAGTTTCCGCGAAGCCGGTCAAAAAGTTATTATCTTAAAAAATCTAAATATAATGTATAGAAATTATAAAGAATCTGTCGTGAAAAAAGTGGCATTCCAGTCCCCGCTAGAAAAGGACAGGGCCGTTGCATTGTGGTGAAACCCTCCTCCACTCTACTTCCGGCCTAATAACCCTCCCAGGGGTTAAAACCCAATCAAATATTAATAGGCAGTAGTATTCACATGACCGAAAGTATCAAGGATGCAAGCCCCCGGATTCATTCCTTCGCAGACTCAGGACCCAGAAATAAAAAACCTGTATCCGATGAAACTTTCCCCCCGAATTTCTCCGTGGGGTCAAAGCTAAAATCTAAAATCTAAAATCTAAAATCGATTGACTTTACCTACATTCCGACAGGGGTTAAAACCCGTGTCGGAATGTAGCTTCCACAAAAGGAAACAGCGTTATTTGAGATTAGTCGTCTGTCGCTCTTTCTGCCGTTCGTTGAGTTCAGTCAATATCTAGATTCACTGTCTAGCAAATATTGTCTGAGGCATCTTGAGCGTTTTATCTTGCATCTCGTGCTGCATCATTGATATTTTCTTGGCCGCCGCTGGTACCATATCTCAGAGACTCTGTACCCTCTGCTGCTCTTTCTTTTGCTCCCTGCGTGGCTTCTTTAACAATATCTTTTGCTCCCTTCAAGCCTTCGCGAGTGTTTTCTTTAAGATTAGCAAAGCCTTGTTTGGTTTTGTCGCCAAAGTCATCAGCTTTGCGCTGGGCTGTGCGAGCATCGTCCTTCACCTTTTGGCCAACTTGGTCGAGTTTGTCAGGCGCGTCATCCGCTACCCGCCGTACATTTTCGCCTACATTGTTGCTAGATTTAGTGTCAATGCGTTGCTGCGCTTGCTCTTTGAGAAGCTGAGCTTTTGCTTCTGTTGTTGTCATCTTTTTGTTTCTAGGATCGACATCGCTGTAATCGTTCATGCCGCCTTTGTATTGGGAAGTTACAGCCCCGCTTGGTACTTCTTCTCTAACTTGATCGGCTGTTTTTCCTGCGATCATATCAGAACGGCTGCAGGCGGTACTCACTAATACTAAAATGCCTGCCAGAAACACTGTTAAGATTTGTACAGCTCGAATTTTTTTCACAAATGCAGTTAGTCTGTTCATAAAAATGCTCCTTTCTATTGTGAGATGCTCAAATGCCTTGTGGCTTTGTAGATGTCTAGCCTTACCAAATTAGGCACTTAAACACTTTTTTTAGTATACGAATAGAAACCGTAGCTTTTCATCTATCCCAAGTTACATTCCTTAAGTTATAGCAGAACGAAGAAGGAAGAAGGAAGAATAAAGAAGGAAGAATGAAGAAGGAAGAAGAACAAAGGGCAAAGGATAAAGCAATGGACAATCTTCCATCTTATATAAATTATTCAAAGTCGGGACACCCCGCGCCGGACAAGGCAAAGTCCTTTCCCTACATAGCTGTTTGGTTATCCATGCTCGCACTATGTTGAAATGTTTTGCGTGTTCGGCTCAAAAAAAACCTTCTAGTCAGGAACTAGAAGGAAGGTGGTGTATGATCTCAAGTACAACAAGGTCTTTAATCGCAATTGTGGCGGCACGTGCCGATCGCACACATCTGTCTAATGGCTGAAAGTATTTCTACAGTGGCTAAGCATTTTGAATCGCTGTTTTTAGACTCTTGCAGAATTCGCCGATCGCCTCTAAACCCTGTTCTGGAGTACCTTCTGCCAAGCGTTTGACAAAAGCACTGCCAACAATCGCAGCATCTGCACCCCATTCTTTCACTTGGCGAGCGTGTTCGGGTTGCGATATACCAAACCCGACGCCAATGGGTTTGTCGGTGACGGCGCGGAGTTCTTGCAGCAACTCTTTTGCTCTCGTTTCTAAGCCTTCGCGTACTCCCGTAACCCCCGTCACGCTGACTAAGTAAATAAATCCTTGAGACTGACGGGCGATCGCCTCTATACGACTTTTGGGGCTTGTCGGAGCAACTAATAATGTTAGTTCAATCCCTAATTTCTTGGCAGGTTGGATGAGACTGTCCGCTTCTTCTAAGGGCAAGTCTGGGACAACCAATCCCTGAACTCCGGCACTTTTGATTTGCTGCAAAAAGGTTTCTATACCTCGGTACAAAATCGGGTTGTAGTAGGTGAAGAGAATGATGGGCGATCGCAAATTCGGACTAACTTTCGATACCATTTCCAGCACCGAATCTAACCGCGTTCCCCGCTGTAGAGCCCTTGTAGCAGCGGCTTGAATTACCGGCCCGTCAGCTAGCGGGTCAGAATAGGGAACGCCAAGCTCGATCGCATCTGCACCGTTATCATCCAAAATTTGCAGTGCTTTAGCCGTTGTCTCCAAGTCTGGGTCGCCAGCAGTAATAAAAGGAATCAATGCACATTGGTTGCTTTTTCGCAACGTTTCAAAACAATTAGAAATAGTCATTAGTTATTGGGCATTGGGCATTGGGCATTGGTCAGTTGTTATTTGTTATTTGTTATTTGTTATTTGTTATTTGTTATTTGTTGGTTATCATAGCCAATAACTAATAACTAATAACTAATAACTAATAACTAATAACTAATTATCTTTTTCCTGCTCAATTTCGGCTTGAAGTTTGGCTAATTCTTCCGGAGTGAGTTCATCCAGTTGCTTCTGCAAGACAGCTTCTTTGTAGTCTTGCAATTGCTGGCTGTAGGTCATATTTTGAGTCAGCGCTCGAAATAAATAAGTCACCAGCCAGCCAATCAAGCCGGCGACCAAAAACAACTGACTCCAAATCCCTGCATTCATGCTGTCGAGTCCGGCAAATTGCAGTAGCAAGTAGACAAACCCACCTGCTACAAAAAAGCCGACACTGATTCCAATTACGTCAATACGTCGCATTTAGGCTTCTATCTGCCGCCGTTTGGGCCGAAAATTCAAAAATGGAGCTAGGAGAAACATACCTGGGAAGAAGAAGAACATCAAGAAGTACATGAAGCCGCGCTCAAAAGAGGTAGCGACATACCAGCGGCTGTTCAGGTAAGCGTAGGTGGCCGCAGGTACTACCAGGAGGTAGGTTCCTGCCAAGACGGCGTAAAGCAGTAAGGTAATATACATAGATTTGCTTTAGGGGAATAATAACACGGGTAAGTCGATTGACACGCTCTGTTAGCTGGTTAACTATTGTACCGCTTGGGGAGATCCAGCGCGACTTTTGGGAATTTTTTGATTAGGGGTTGCGTAAATTGGGGTTTTGGCTGTAGAATAAAAGGCTGTTGCTCTTAGTGGCTCAAAACCACAGCAGCTTGACCAAAGGGGGGCGTGGCGGAATGGTAGACGCTACGGACTTAAAATCCGTTGACCCGAAACGGTCGTGTGGGTTCAAGTCCCTCCGCCCCCATCCATTTCAATCATTTGTGATATCAATTCTGGTTGCACCGGAATGATTGTTGACTGTTGACTGTTGATATCGTTTCCGGTTGGACGAGCGACATGATATAGAGGACATGGCAGTGTCCTGTCCTCGGTATCATTCCGGTGCAACCGAAAACAATATGATTCAACGGTTTCAGATTTATTGTCACCAATCGTTGTGTTTTTCGCTCAATTTTCGGGCTAATGGTTTTCTAGTATTTCTCAAACCGCCTCTATATCTGCCAACTTCGCCCCGGACTTTTTACGTCAGGCTTTCAACTGGTTGAGCAAATCGGCTGGGTTGGGAAATTCTGCGACGGTGGGAACCGATTTTTTATCTTCATCCCGCCCCGCGTGATATTACGCAGCAACTGGCAAAGTAATCACAAATTCCGTGCCCTGTCCTATTTGAGAATTTACCTCTATTTTGCCTTGATGCTTGGCAAGGATTTGATAGGAAATAGCCAATCCCAATCCAGTACCTTTGCCGATCGACTTTGTAGTAAAAAATGGGTCAAATATCTGTTGGGCACTGGCGGAGGCAATTCCGGGCCCGTTATCCCGAATCTTGACGGTGACAGTATTGTCGGCTGTAAATTCCGTGCTAATCCAAATGGTTGGCGAATAGCCTTTGTCTGCCTTTTTCACTTCCTCCAGCGCATCTATTGCATTGCAAATAATATTCATAAATACTTGATTCAGTTGCGCGGGATAGCACTCAACCGCAGGCAAATTGCCGTATTGTTTAATAACTTGAATACCTTGTTTGAGGCGATGGTTGAGAATGACGAGGGTGCTATCAATTCCTTCGTGAATGTCGGCTAATTTCATTTTTCCGTCGTCCGATCGCGAAAAATTCCGCATGGATACGACAATTTCGCGAATGCGATCGGCTCCCATTTTCATCGAAGAGAGGGTTTTTGGCAAATCTTCTCTGAGAAATTCGAGTTCAATGTCTTCGATGCGTTCTAGAATGGCATCTGGTGGGTTTGGATAGTATTCTTGATAGAGAGTTACCAAACCTGCCAAATCTTCGATGTATTGGTTGGCATAGTCAATGTTGCCACCGATGAAGTTGACGGGATTGTTGATTTCGTGGGCTATCCCTGCAACCATTTGACCGAGAGATGACATTTTTTCGGTCTGAATTAATAGGGATTGAGTTTGTTTGAGTTCTTGTGTATACTCGCTAACTCGCTGAATCAATTGATTGAAAGAAGCGGCTAAAACTCCGATTTCGTCGTCTGTTGTGACAGGTACTTGCAGGTTAAAATTCGATTCGCGAGCAACTTGCTGAGCCACATTAGTAACGGTTTCGAGGGGTTGGGCGATCGCGCGGCTGGTTTTGTCCGCCAGTGTGGCGGCGATGAGTGCTGAAATTAGCATACTTCCGAGAATAATTCGGTTTCGCAAACTTCCAGCTTCTTCTAATGCTTGGGTTCCTTGCTGTTTGTAAATTTCTACTGTAGAAATTAGGTCAGTTAAACTTTGAGCAAGGTTATCTAGTACGATCGCCTCTTGGCCGCTGCTAGTCCTCAACATTTGTAGCTGTGCGGACTCAATGCTGTTGGGCGACAAGTTCCCAACTTCCGCTTCTTTTAACTGCAATTTAATTAGCTGAGCGTAGTAATCAATGACGAGGGCAGATTTCTTCAATATAGCGTGCAATGCTGCCTCTTCTGTCGCTAGTCTATCGGGATGTTCTCGTGCGAAAGATTCCATTTCTGAAATCAGGATTTTCGCCTGATGGATTTGCGCGAAAAACCGATCTTGTTCGTATTTCAGCGCCAAAGTGTTTCCCAAAACGACTGGCAATCTCGCCGCGCGCGATCGGGCTTCAAATACGGTATTTTGCAAATTTTGCAGCAGTTGCTGCTGCTGCCCAGCAACATTCACCTGAACTAAAGCTTGCTTGCGAAAGTAGTCTCCCAATCTCAGTCCCGCACCAGTTCCCAAAATCGCTATGCCGATAGCTAAAGCATAGCCATAGCTAATTTTTTGGCCGATCCGCAAATGGTTGCATTCTGCCTTTAGCCCAGTTAGATTAATAGTTGAAGTTTGTAACAAATGTTTTTGAGCATAGTGCTTTTGCTCTAGTTTGCTATTTTTGGACTGACTGTGGGTAAATAATAACATGGGAAGTTCCTCCCAAACAAATTAGGAGTAATTGAGCGAAGAAAAGCAGAATGCACTTATGCTGAAGGCGGAAAGCTGTTTTGATTGTTTAATTTTGAATTTGGAAATCTTTAACTCAAAACTTAACTCTTCCTCTAGTATCTCTGTTTTTAGACTAGAGTGTTTGTGATCTCTATCAACAATCTATGTGATTATACGCAAATTTACAAAACTTAGGGTTACAGCGATTAGTATTTTTAGTCAGTTGGGACACAAGGCCCAACTACCGGTTCTCCCCGTTTTTCTTTTTCTGCCAGTTCTAGGTTTAATTCCAGCACTTTTGCTAAAATATCGTCGCTGTCAGTAAATCCGTAAGCTTGCATTACTTGGCGATCGAGCTTAGCATGAAGTTTATAAAGTTGACTTGTTGGCTCTTCAAAAAATTTATTGTAAAGTTGAGTAATTCCCCACTGCTTTGCTGACATTTGTTGAGTGCGGTATTGATGCAATTCGACCGCCGTTGCCCGAATTTGCTCTACTGATTGACGAGTCGGTGTCTGGGGAAATGGGAAAGTTTCAAAGCAGGTATTGTGGGTGTAGCGAGTATCACCTTTCAGGGTAGAGCTTTGAGCTTTCACCCAAAGACGATGAACTTTAGATGAAAGAATGCCCAGAATGTAAAAGTCTTCTGAAGCAACAACTGTAGTTGAGTTTCCTGGGAGGCAGGTACAATCAACAGGAATAAAAATAAACCACTTGGAAACTTGCGAAGCATTAAAATAGCAGCAAGACAAAGATGCGATCGCCTTTCTCATTGCAGGTCGCTTTTCCCCATATCTCCACCAATTAACTTTAGTTACTAATCTCCGATTCTGATCCCGTTCTGGCTTTACATTAGCTTTTACGTATTCAAAAGGCAGCACGTATTCACTCGCTTCTTCAATGTTCATATCATTGAAGTCAATAATCCAACGTTCCGGTGTACCGTTAGGATTCTGTGATAAACTTTCCCCGCTTGAATAAAGTTTAAGCACCTCTTGATTTTTGACATTTGCTTTAACCCAATCCTCAACTTGTTGCTGAGTAACAATGAATCCTTTGCCAACAGGAATTACACCTTGAAAGCATTTATTTAAGTTCGCTGACAACCTAGCAGCTTGAGAAACATCAATCGTAGCTTGTAGCGAAGAGTTGATACTGGAAACCACGAGATTATCTAAATAATAAACTTTCGGCTTTTCCTTGCTCCAGTTAATCAAACTAACATGAACCTTAGCTTCCCCCGACCAAGGCTGAGTAGAAACGGCTGCATAAATGTGACCGCCATTTTGCGCCACATAATCTAAAGCAGCAGCACGACTTTTACCTTGACTAATTGAATTAGTAGCAACTAAACCTGCCCTGCCATTTAGTTCTAAATTATTGTGAGCTATGCGAAACCAATAAGCACAAAAATCAACCGAATCTTTCACATCAGGAAAGCGTTTAAACACGCGGTCAATATATTCATCTCCCAGGGCAATCCTCATGTGCTTTCCGCCTAAAAACGGAGGATTCCCGATAATCGCGTCAGCCTTCACCCAATCAGTAAATAAAGCATCCTTACAGACAATATTTTTATCCAAAGTATCTAAAGGCAGAGAAGGTTCTTTCAATCCCAAATTATCGATCGCCACCTTGCGGCCAATCATCAACGTCACCCGCGCCAACTCCACCGCAAACGAGTTAATATCCATGCCGTAAAATTGCTGCGGCGTGACTAAATTCATATAACCTCTTGTACCGTCGAACTCGTTTAGCTTATCTAAAAGTAACTTTTCAACTTGCTTGAGTTCCTGATAAGCTACATACAGAAAATTACCCGAACCGCAAGCCGGATCTAGGACCCGATAGCGACCTAATTCTTGGTGCAGATTTTGCAGTTTGGCTACAGTATTTGCAGCGTTAATTCGCTCTTCCCAGTAATAGCTAATTGTGGGCAGAACAATGCGGCGAATGTCTCCCTCTGTAGTAAAGTGAATCCCGTAAGCGCGGCGCTGTTTTTTATCTGTTTTCAAAGCCGATTCAAAGATATTTCCAAAAATAGAAGGGCGTACCTGACTCCAGTTTTGTTCGGCACAAACTTCTAATATTTTCAACTCTCCCTGTTGCAGTTCAATGGGGTGTATTTCCGAAAATAATCCGCCGTTGAAATACTCGACTCCTTCATAACGTCCTGCGGGCGTGACTCCCTGCTGATTCATTGCTTGAAATAAGCCGCCCAAGACATCGTAAGAACTTGCTCCTTCTAGGCAATCTTTGACGCAGCGAGTAAAGAGTGCCGGCGGCAAAAGTCCCCTATCTTCGGCAAACATTGCTAAGACGCACTGCAACACAAATCGCTGTGCCTGAAACTGATTAAATTTAGCAAATTTGCGCTCTTTGCCGCGATCGATTAGCATCTCCAGCAGCATCCCCATTCTGCTAGCAGCTTTTTCGGTAATCTCGACTTGGTTGTTTTTGAATATGGGGCGGCGGCTGGTAGATTCCATGAAGGCAAAAGCGGGCGATCGCGCGGGCAATTGCTTTAGGGATATAATGTCTACAGGCTGATCCGGCTGAAGGTCGAAATCGTAAATGTGAAACTCGTCAAAATTGCACATCATCACGTAGCGCGGGCGATCGTCTTTTTTGAGGCGAATATAATAGCGTTCTGTTTGGGTGCGGTGTTCTCTTTTAGTCAAGTCTTCACCGCGCTTTTTCATTTCAATCAAAACGTGCTTTTTCCACACCAAATCAGCAAATCCCATTTGACCTTTTTTGCTGCTTTTCTCTATGCGTTCCTCATAGGTTGCGCCTGCTTCTAATGCCCCATCGTGGCCGAAAGCCCGAAAGAAGCGGTCTAAAAATACCTGTGCTTGTCCTTTTTCATCGCCTGTAATGTGTTCTTGGCAGTAGGTAACAAATTTTTGGAGGCTTTCAGGGGTTGCTGGCATGGGAGGATTATTTAAAACGCATATTAATTAGTATAATCTGCTATCTTGTATTATTGTTATCTTTTGTCATAGGCCGCCAGGGAATGAATTCCCTGGCGGAATGTTGGGTAGCAAGTAGTAATACTACGTTTTTGATAATGTGTATTCTTGAATAGTAAAAATCTGTGATTCAAAATTCGACTGACATACCTACAAATAACATTCAAACTGGATGGCACGGTCACCTCAATTTAGTCTATGCCAACCGCACTGGCTCAACTCAAATCATTCACAATCAAATGCAAGCACCCCTCAAGGTGCAGCGCCCGTTTTATCCTGAAGGGCAAGACGTTTGTCACAGCGTCATCTTGCACACGGCTGGGGGAGTTGTCGGGGGCGATCGACTTTCCAGCCATTTTCACCTCCAACCCAACGCCAAAGCCTTGATTACCACGGCCGCCGCTGGTAAAATCTATCGCAGCAGCGGACTAAAATCACAACAAAATATTGACATTCAACTAGATATCGGTGCTAATTTAGAATGGCTGCCACAGGAAACAATAGTTTTTGACGGCGCAATATATCGGCAAAATTTGCGGGTAGAATTAGCACCAACAGCGAGGATTTTACTGTGGGAAATTACTAGGTTTGGACGCAGTGCTAGGGGCGAAAAGTTCTTGTCTGGAGAATGGCGATCGCACACCGAAGTCTGGCAACAAAACAGCCCTTTATGGATTGACAGACAATTGCTCAAAGGTGGAGAAAAAATGCTCGAAAGTCCTCACGGACTCGCAGGAAAACCCGTAGTCGCCACCCTCGCTTGGGTAGGCGAACCAGTCACCACAGAGTTCGTGGAAAAAGTGCGAGATTTGCCATCGGAGGCAACAATTTATCCAGGTAATTCCACCGTCGGCGTGACTCGTATTCCTAACGGTTTGCTGTGCCGATATCGCGGTACATCCACCACCGCAGCGAGAGACTGGTTCGTCAGCATTTGGTACTTGCTGCGCTTATCTTTTTCAGAACGCCCTTGCTGTTTGCCCAGAGTTTGGATAAAATAGGATGATCTTTGAGGTTCAATATATAGTTCCCCTCCTAACTAGATTATTCATCTCTCTCTTCTCTTCCTCTGCGCCCTCTGCGCCCTTTGCGGTTTAATCATTCAGAAACAACCGTAAACGATATCATAACCAAATAATGCGATCGCACTTACAAGAATAAAAATGCAACTCACCCCCCAAGAAAAAGACAAACTGCTAATTTTCACCGCCGCCCTGGTAGCAGAGCGCCGGAAACAAAGAGGTTTAAAATTAAACTATCCAGAAGCATTAGCCTACATTTCTGCAGCCATTTTAGAAGGAGCAAGAGATGGCCTCACCGTCGCCGATTTAATGAGTTATGGAACAACTCTCCTGACGCGAGAAGACGTGATGGAAGGGATACCAGAAATGGTGCATGAAGTCCAGGTAGAGGCGACGTTCCCCGACGGAACTAAGTTGGTAACAGTGCACGATCCGATCCGTTAAAAAAATCAACCACAGAGACTCATAGGAGGAAAAGATGATTCCAGGAGAAATGATTGTTTCAGCAGGCGAAATAGAATTAAATGCCGCTCGCTCTACGGTGCGGTTGCTGGTAGGAAATAAAGGCGATCGACCCATTCAAATTGGTTCACACTATCACTTTCATGAAGCCAACGAATCCTTAGAATTTAATCGAGAACAAGCAAAAGGAATGCGGTTGGATATCCCCGCAGGTACAGCAGTCAGGTTTGAACCGGGAGATGAAAGGGAAGTTCAATTAGTGCCGTTTGTTGGTAGTCGTCAAGTCTACGGATTTAATGGAAAAGTCAACGGTCATCTGGATGCTGAAGTATGAAGCCAGGAGGTAGTTCACGATGGTTGAGTTTTGAATTTGAAACTTTTAAATTTAAAAGTCCTACCAGTTTCTAAACAGAATGCAACTGTAAGCAATCTCCACACTATCATAGTGATCAGTCATCCCAATCCCAAATCCAAAATCGAAAATGGTGTCACTTCCAGCCCTAGGCCGGGAGAGTGATAAAGTAAGCTCGAACCTTTTTCTCTGCCTTCTGTATAACTGCCTTCGGGCTTTTTTTGTTAGTTCACTCTCCTACTTTTGAGCGATTTTAAATCTGCCGTTTGCGGTCTACTGTGGTTGTTAAAACTGCAAAGATATACAGCAAAACTGCGTGATGAACCCAAAATTAGTCGATCAGATCAAACAGACCTTGAAGCAGAGCTTGCTGGCAACATCAAGGCGTGTCTGGAGAACCCCGTTAGACAGGCGCACCAGCATTAAATTGTTAGATGACAGCATCGTTTATAAAAAGCAGCATAAACCCATCAATATACCCGCATTAACCTCGGTAAATAAAGTGCATTCTCGGTTTTTTGCCACGCAAAAAACCGTGTCTTTTGACCCAGATTATGTTTGGAAAATTTCCCGGAATCAAAAAATAAATTCTCTAACTATTTGTACGTCGGGCAACACGCTGCTGAATAACAAGTTGCTTTTAGACTTGGATTTTCGGATTAGCGGTGCGGGCATTCTAGAATGGCCTTACAAACCTAACCAAATTACCTATCCGCTGGTAGTTGCTCCTTGGTCGCATTTGTGGTGCAGTTATTATGATTATGTGATTTTTGTGCTGGCTAAACTTTGTCGAATTGAGGAGGCTTTAGGTAAGGAAATTTGGCAAGAAGCTAAAATTTGTTATCCTTTACGACATACAGATTTTGAGTTGGGCTTTATGACCAAACTCGGTATTCCTGAAAGTTCACTAATCGACACTCGGGCTAGAGATACGAGATATCATGCAGAAAGTCTGGTGGTGGGAAACAATCAAGACTGGTATTTTCCGAGTCCTTACGATATAGAGCTTTTGCGGAAAAAATTCTGTCTTAAGGAAAAGGTAAAGCCTTCTAGAAAACTTTATCTGTCGAGAAGCGGCCGGCGCAAGGTTAAAAATGAAGTACAAGTGAGAGAGGTTTTGAAAGAATTTGATTTTGAAATTTTGGAAGATATCTCGCGCACTGTTGATGAACAAATTCGTCTGTTTGCAGAAGCGGCGGTGGTTGTCGGCCCTCACGGGGCTGGTTTTACAAATTTGCTGTGGTGTCAGCCGGGAACGAAAGTATTGGAATTCTTTTATGGAGGATACACTCCGCCATATTTCTATTACATTTGCCAGCTACTGGGATTAGAATACTCTCGTATGGTTGATGACAACAATGTAGGGGAAGATTGGAGTTTCATTGGCATGGATATGACGGTAGATGTGGAGAGTTTGAAAAGGAAAATCTCTAAAATGCTGGAGGAAAGTTGCCCCTTGATAGCCTGTTAGATTTTAGATTGGCAAGAATTGATGCCTATCGGGGTTTTAAAGCTTGCCTAATGTTGTATTTTTTTTACTGTTGCAGATTGAGGAACTCGTCACATACTATAATTCAAGTGGGTCTCAACTGCTAACTAAAAATTTATTAATATTAGGAGCAAGCATGAGTTACAGAATGGATCGCCGCGCTTACGCGGAAACCTTCGGGCCGACTGTGGGCGATCGCGTCCGGTTAGCCGATACAGAATTATTCATAGAAGTTGAAAAAGACTTCACAACCTACGGGGATGAAGTTAAATTTGGCGGCGGCAAAGTCATTCGCGACGGCATGGGACAGTCGCCTATTTCTAATACCGACGGCGCTGTTGACACGGTGATTACTAATGCTTTAATATTAGACTGGTGGGGAATTGTTAAAGCAGATGTCGGCATTAAAGACGGCAAAATTTATAAAATTGGTAAAGCCGGAAATCCTTATATTCAAGATAGGGTAGATATTATTATCGGGCCTGGTAGTGAAGTAATTGCGGGTGAAGGAATGATTCTCACCGCTGGGGGAATTGACACTCACATTCACTTTATTTGTCCGCAGCAAATTGAAGTGGCGATCGCCTCTGGAATCACGACAATGATCGGCGGCGGCACAGGCCCTGCAACGGGTACAAACGCCACAACTTGCACTCCGGGGCCTTGGCATATGTACCGAATGCTGCAAGCTGCTGACGCTTTCCCCGTAAATCTAGGGTTTTTAGGTAAAGGAAATAGCAGTCAACCTCAAGGATTAGTCGAACAAATTTTTGCCGGTGCAATGGGTTTGAAACTCCACGAAGATTGGGGAACTACACCAGCAACGATCGACACTTGTTTGAGTGTCGCTGACGAGTACGATGTCCAAGTTGCAATTCACACGGATACTCTCAATGAAGCGGGATTTGTGGAAGCTACAATTGCCGCTTTCAAAAATCGCGCTATTCACACCTACCACACTGAAGGTGCTGGCGGCGGACACGCACCGGATATTATTAAAGTGTGCGGACAAGCTAATGTTTTGCCTTCGTCAACTAACCCGACTCGCCCTTACACTGTCAATACTTTAGAAGAACATTTAGATATGTTGATGGTTTGCCACCATTTGGATCGAGGTATTCCTGAAGATGTGGCTTTTGCTGAATCGAGAATTAGAAGGGAAACTATTGCTGCTGAGGATATTTTGCACGATTTAGGTGCATTTAGTATGATTTCTTCGGACTCGCAGGCGATGGGAAGAGTTGGGGAAGTGATTATTCGGACTTGGCAAACGGCACATAAAATGAAAGTGCAGCGGGGACATTTACCCCCCCTAACCCCCCCTTACCAAGGGGGGGAAACAGAGGAAATTAACGATAATTTTAGGGCGAAGCGGTACATTGCCAAATATACAATTAATCCGGCGATTACTCACGGAATTAGTCAGTATGTGGGTTCGGTGGAAGAGGGGAAATTGGCGGATTTGTGTTTGTGGCGCCCGGCTTTTTTTGGGGTGAAACCGGAGTTGGTAATTAAAGGAGGGGCGATCGCCTACGGGCAGATGGGAGATGCTAACGCCAGCATTCCGACGCCGCAGCCAGTGCATATGAGGCCGATGTTTGGGAGTTTTGGCGGTGCGATTGGGGCGACTTGTCTGACGTTCGTTTCCCAAGCTGCGCGCGATCGAGATATTGCCGCACAGCTAGGTTTGCAAAAGCCCACTGTAGCAGTTTCCGGCACCCGACAAATTAGTAAAAGAGATATGAAACTCAACGATTATTTGCCACAAATGGAAGTCGATCCAGAAACTTATGAAGTTAGGGCGGATGGGGAATTGTTAACTTGCGAACCGGCAACAGTTTTGCCAATGGCGCAGCGATACTTTTTGTTTTAACTGGTATCTTGCACCATTTTCAGCAACAGGCAAGATGCCTGTTCCACAAGAAAATTTATATTTTGTGCAACAGGCATCTTGCCTGTTCATAAAAGGCTAATTTAAAATGGTGCAGTATCTCTTTTTTAACCGATTATACAATCATGTTGGGGCGGGTTTTACAAACAATATTTTCCAAAAATAGACAATCTCAAAAACCCGCCCCAACCCAACGGCCAATCTTCATACAGCATATTCCACGCAAATAGAGTACACCTTAATCCCAAACACTTACCAAAATGGTTGACAAACCCTTGCAACCGTACTCCATAAACCTGGAAATTGCTGTATTACTTCATTCAAGATTTGATTTACTGTTAGAAAAATTGAGCGATCGCACTATCAAACCCTGACACAAAAACCAAAAATAAAGTGCAATATTAATCCCGCTCAACAGCTTCGGTATTCCCTCCAGCAAGCTCGAAATTATCTCGTTTTTTAAAGGCAGCGCTTCTGCAAAAAAGGCAACAAATAACAAGCCAACGCCACTCAGCATTAAAGGATAGGGAGTCGAGCGAATTTGTCTCCGAAAAGCTAATCCGTATGCAATTGCCAGCACCGCGTAAAATATGACAATTGTCACTTTCGGAAAACCTGCACGTCCCAGATGAACGTGGGTGCGAAAAACTTCATTGAACAGAAAGCAACCTGCCAACAGTGCCGAATATAAAATAAATCTATTTTCTGGGCGATCGGGTTGAATAATTCTCAGCAATCCAAAGGTAAAAGCGCACACCATTACTGATAAATAAAATAACATTTGAAACGCCAAGAAAAAGAAACCTGCACCCGGATACGTGGCAGAGCAAGGCGGCAAAAATAACCCTTTTACCGAAGAACCAAATAAACTCAGACACGCCGTCACTAGCCCAACTAGCACTAAAGTTAAACTATTGAACAACAATACAGTTCTGTAATTTGCCATAATTAATAACTAAAAGCCAACAACAGTATATTGCGCGTCAAACCATTTTTTGCTAGGGCTTGCAGACGGGAATTAAGAAACCGGGTTTTTTAGGAAAATACTGCGTCGTGACCCGCCAATTCGGTAAAAAACCCGGTTTCTCTGTCGGAGTTCGTAAGTCGCGATCGCGTTCTTTGAGTAAAGGTGAGATATTCGGTGAAAGGACACAGCAAACAATTGAGCATCGGCAGATATCTAAACAGACACGAAATCTTCAGGGCCAATGAAATTGGGAGCAACGCCTGTCAAAGCAGCTAAAACTTCACCGCTGCTGGCTACTCTAATTAATGTGCTGTTAGTTCCAGGAGAAATTGATAGCTGTCCAAAGGTCAAGCCGTTGATTAATTGAATGGTATCTTGATAGTTGCCGAAATCAGAGATTGTATCAACTCCCAATCCCGCACCTAAAACAAATACATCGTTGCCCGCGCCGCCGACTAGAATATCGTTGCCCAAACCGCCGTTGAGGGTGTCAAAACCTTTGCCCCCAGACAGGTTATCGCTGCCGTCGCCACCATTGATGATATCGTTGCCCCGCAAACCACTCAGCACGTCATCGCCTGCCAAACCGTTGATGGTGTCGTTGCCGGGAGTGCCAGTGAGGTTCTCGTTGCCGGGAGTGCCGTTGATGACGTTTGCAGAGTTATTGTTGCCACCTGGAGTGCTGGTTAAGTCAACAACAAAGATGTCACCGCTATTGTTGGTATCCCCCGGCACGAGGTTGGCGGCCTGAGAATAAAACGCCACAAACCGCCCGTCGGCTGAGATCGAGGGAGATAAGGAGTAGCCGTTCCCCCGATCGCCAGCCCCTGAAACAGAAACGAGAGTGGTGGTTTTGGCGATCGTGTCGCGCATGAAGATGTCCTCGTAATAGTTAGTGTCTCCCGGCACGAGGTTGATGGCATCAGATGAAAAGGCCACAAATCGTCCATCTGGCGAGATGGATGGAGCTCTGGAACCTGGGAAGAAATCGAAACCGATCGCCCGATCGCCGCTGGAACTGACTGAGACGAGGGTAGTGGTGTTGGCGAGCGTGTCGCGCACGAAGATGTCTTTGCGATTGTTAGTGTCCCCCGGCACGAGGTTGGTGGCATCAGATTCAAACGCCACAAACCGCCCGTCGGCTGAGATGGAGGGGCGGTAGGAGTCATTGTTCCCCCGATCGCCTGCTGAGTCAACAGAGACGGGGGTGGTGGTATTGGCGAGCGTGTCGCGCACGAAGATGTCGAAGTTATAGTTGTCCCCCGGCACGAGGTTGGTGGCATTAGAATAAAACGCCACAAACCTCCCGTCGGCTGAGATGGAGGGAGATAAGGAGTAGTTGTTCCCCCGATTGCCTGCTGAGTCAACAGAGACGAGGGTGGTGGTATTGGTTGACAAGTCGCGCGCGAAGATGGCTCCGTAAGAGTTAGTGTCCCCCGGCACGAGGTTGGTGGCATTAGATTCAAATGCCACAAACCTCCCGTCGGCGGAGATGGAGGGAGAGAAGGAACCTGGGAAGAACCCCACACCCATCGCCCGATTACCTGCTGAGTCAACAGAGACGGGGGTGGTAGTATTGGTTGATAAGTCGCGCACGAAGATGTCGCCGCTACCGCTAGCGCCCGCCGGTACGAGGCTGGTGCCATATGCAAACGCGACAAACCGGCCATCGGCGGAGATGGAGGAGCCGACTGAGAAGCGGATGGCCCGATCGCCTGCTGAGTCAACAGAGACGCGAGTAATGGTCATAAGTCCTCACACTAAAATTGCAAATTTGCTAAATTTACGAGTGTTTTGTCGATCGCCCCAAGCTTCTGACAAAACAGATTCGCGCGGTTGTAGGGCGATCGACTAATGTTTCTGAATAGTTGCTGCCTATTTTTTCTAGGCTATTATCTCATTTGGGTTGGCTGTTGAAGTCAAAATTTGCTCAACTTGAGCCGGAGTTAGATTCGGATTGGCATTCAAAACTAAAGCCGCTACACCCGCTACGTGAGGGGCTGCCATCGATGTGCCGCTGTAGGTTTTGTAGGTGTTATCGGGAGTTGTAGAAAAGATATCTACTCCCGGTGCAACTACGTAATCCAAAGGTCGGGAACCTGCACGGTTAAATAATTGATCCATCCTGCCATTTATATCAATTCCTCCCACAGCAATTCCGAAGCGCTCGGCATATCTAGCTGGATAACCTGGTTCGCTAAAACCATCATTTCCTGCTGACATGACGACAACAACTCCTTTGTCTGTTGCATACTTAATTGCGTCATCAATTTCCCTGCTAGGAAACCAGCCGCCCGCACTATAGTTAATTACATTAGCTCCATTATCAGCAGCATAGCGAATTCCAGCAGCAATATTAATCGGATTACCGAAACCAACTGTCGGCAAAACTCTCACAGGCATAATCTTGGAATTCGGGGCAACTCCTGTGATGTGAAAACCATTGCGTTCGGCCGCGATCGCACCTGCTACGTGAGTCCCGTGACCGAAAAGCTGACCATTTCTTAAAAACTTCTCGTCCATCGGGTTGTTATCACCAGACGCAAAATCCCAACCCCGAATATCATCAATATATCCGTTGCGATCGTCGTCAATTCGGTTATTGGGAATCTCATCCGCATTCTGCCAAATATTGCCATCTAAATCGAGATGGGTGTAGTCAACGCCGGTATCGACGACAGCTACAACAATCCCATTTCCGGTAATTCCCCCCTGCCAAACTTCCGGCGCATTTACCATGTCTCTTGCCCAATCATTCCCGCCCAAATTAGGAACTTCGGGGAACTTAACTGGACTGTTAAAAGCGCGGGCTACTGCTGCATTTGCATCCACTAAACCGTATCCGTAATTGCTGCTAAAACCAGTAGCAGGCGTTGCAGCCAGATTCAGGTTGTAATTCTTATAGTCAAAGTAACTATAAACTGCGACATAGTAATCTCCAGGAGTCAGGTTGAATAAATTTATCTCGCCGGATGCACCGGGTGAGGCATAATCGCTGCCAAGAAGTTCATCATAATCAGCCTCGCCGTTGCGATTCTTATCTTGAATCAACTCGATTCCTGCTCCATTCAAAACATCGATACGCAAGCTTACATCGCTATTGTTGTTAATAGTAAAGCGATAATAATCCTCGTTATCGTCAACTCCGACAAAATCATTGAAGGTGAGGCGATTGTTATCAGCAACACCAATATTGCGTGCAGTGGCTAAGGAGTTGCCTGAGTCTGCTAAATCCAACTGAGAAGGCGTTCTCATTCCCGTTAGCGGATCTGTGCCGGCAGTCATGGCTTCTGAATTCGATTTTTGTTGAACGGGAGATGTACTGCTAGTGGCTCGATCGCTGCCTGAGTAACTGAAAATCTCGCTATTTTGAGATACTATAAAATTTGCTATTTGTTGTGGTTCGTTGCTGCCGATCCCTGTCAAATTATCAGCGTCAAAGCCTTTGCCGGGAACGCTACCGTTAAATTGACTGGAGGCAGTGAAAAAATTAAGCTGACCGCTATTACCAAAGGTTGTTAATGCTGGTGTGAGCTGCTGTTCGCGATCGATTGCAAGTAGACCGAGCGTACTTTCCATAAATTCACTCCTGATAATTTGAGATTCACTGGTGTTTAGGGGAAACAATGCTGGATTTTAAATTAATTAAGATTATTCCCGATGCGAGATGATAAGTCTATTCATAAATTCATTGCTTGAATTCAGAAAAGTCATAACCCTAATTTCATAAAAGTCATATTTTTCGGGAAGTTATGCCGTTTCAAGCTGAAGCTGTTGTTTTTGCGTCAAAACCATCGCTATGTGTTTTTCGTAATAGGCAGCTTCGTTAATGAATACAGGGAAAACAGTAGATTCTCCTTGATAGGGGAGTGATTCTCCCGCAAATGTGAGAAACATCGGTTCACCGGGATGTAAGGGTTCATAGTCTTTGAACTGAAGTTGGGGATGGATCGCAGCTTGCAGTTCACCTACTGAATTTCTGGGATAGTCTACCGAGCCGATCGCCTGATATACAGTTAAATGTGATGGTATAGGAAGTGGCTTTCCCCGATTTTGTGCGTCGAGATAATCCAGAATGGCGTGAACCAGCATTTCGGTTTGCTGAAGCTGACGGGCGTTAATGACTCCCTGGGCGATGGGCCCAACTTCTACGGTGCCACCGAAAGCAGACAGCGATCGAAGCATTGGGGCATCCTCACCAGACTGCTCTCCCACACAAACTCGCAGTGAGGGCTCGATCTCACTCAAATAAGCTAATAATTGCAAATTGAATGGATGTTTGCTAGATGGTAAAATTGTCAGCCCCATGTTGGCCGTTGTGCTGTGAAGGTCAACGATCGCATCAGCCCCATGTTCGTCTTTCGGACATAGTTGGGCGGAGATTTCTTTAGCACGTCTGTTCTCGTAACCCATCAAATCTGGGTTAGACAAATCTTCCTCGGCAAAGCAACGGTTCAAATCGCGATCGACATAACGCCGATTGGACTTTACCGCTTGAGGATTAGCTAATAGAGTAACCACCTCAAAGCTCGATCGTTTCAGTAAGTCTGGGAATTGTTGAAACTTCTTAATCAGATAAACCCCAGTCAACTCGTTTCCGTGGGTTCCTCCCACAACTGCAACTCGTCGAATTACTTGCGAAATCATGAATAATCCTCATTAAGCAATACTTAAATGGGTATTTCGTGCCGAAAGTTATAACTATTACTTTCAAGATAAAGAAGTTAGTTCTATATGTCAAATACTATTTTTTATATAAAAATATACTTAAAAAATATAGTATTTAATCCCCGTTACAAAAGAGAATGTAACTGTAGGCTCTTGCTCCAAACCATCATAGTAATCATTCATTCCCAATCGTTCAAATCTAAAATCTAAAATCTAAAATCGTATAACCTATGGAACTTCGCCATCTTCGTTACTTCATTGCAGTGGCAGACGAACTGAGCTTTAGTCGCGCCGCAAAGCGATTGCACATTGCCCAACCCCCCCTAAGTCAACAAATTAAAGATTTAGAGGCTGAACTGGGTGTGAAGCTATTCGATCGCAAAAGTCACCCGATTCAGCTAACCCCAGCAGGACAGGCGTTTTTAGAAGAAGCTCGCGCAACTTTGGTACATTTAGAACAAGCGGTACATAAAACCCAGCGCATCGATCAGGGTGAATTGGGTTATTTGACGGTGGGTTTTCCCAGTTCGATCGCGAATGGTGTCTTTCCAGAGATTCTGCGAACTTTTCGACAGCAATATCCAGAGGTACAACTGATTTTGCAGGAAGAACACAGTGCTTTCTTAATTCAGAGGTTGCGCGATCGCCAGACTGATATCATTTTTCTCTATCTCTACCACGATATTTCTGAAGCCAATGATTTAGAAACGATGTCTCTCACGCAAGAACCACTTGTCGTCGTTTTACCCAAAAACCATCCGCTTACAGCCCAATCCAAAATTTCGCTTTCCGACCTAAAGGATCAAGAATTTGTAATGCCACTTCATCAGATTGTGGCTGGCTTATCTGAGGAAATTTACCATGTATGTTCGCAAGCAGGGTTTGTTCCTAAAGTTGCTCAAACAGCCGTCTTTATGGTCACAATTTTGGGATTAGTCGCAGGCGAAACAGGTATCAGCATTCTGCCATCTCACGTACAGAATCTTCAACGCGAAGGAGTGGTCTATCGTCAGATTCAGGAACAAACGACAACCACTCAATTAACTGCTGTTTGGCGGCCTAATCATTCGTCCACCATTTTGCAGCAATTCCTCAATATTATTAAACCCCTCTCAATTTATAGCAATCCTAAATAATTTCTGAGAAAGCGAAAGTAGAAAACAGGTTAAATTTTGTAACTCTCCACGCTTGTCATGTCTGCGCGCCAGCAAAAAGACAGTACCTAGTTATGCTTTTATCGCTGTCAACATAACTTTGCCAACTTCATGCAGCAACTGTTGGATACTAGCCTGGAAAATCCCTTGGTATAGGACTTACTTGCGAGCTCATGTTCCATCCTATTTGCTTGCTAAAATTTTGAATTTCACCTTCACAAGTTCGACAACTAGAACCGCCGAGTTTCTGCCAAACTTCTAACTGCGAAGTCAATCCATATTTGCCATTGCTGGATTGCATCCACATCCCATCCGCGCGGAGGTTCGGACAAAACAGATTCGCGCGGTTGTATGGCGATCGACTAATGTTTATGAAGAGTTGCTGCCTATTCTTTCTAGGCTATTATCCGATTTGGTTTGGCTGTTGTCGTGAAGATATACTCAACTTGGGCCGGAGTAAGATTCGGATTGGCATTCAAAACCAAAGCCGCTACACCCGCTACGGAGAGTCTTAATCGCTTGGTAAACTCAATTTTAATACCTGTCCAACTGATACCTCGTGCTTGTGCGTCGCTACTACCACGGCACCTTCTAATCGCGGATCGTAACATCCAACCCAAGCCGCAGGATGACATTCGTGTACTAAATACCCGTACAGCCAAATTGCTCCTCTACCTTCAATGACAATTCCTTGGCTCAATTGAACGTGTTGAGGAAGTTTCAAACCTTGTAAATCATTTGGCGTGATGATACCGTCTTGAGTTGTAATACGCAAGCGCAAATGTTGGTAAGCTAAACCGTCTTGAGTTTGATGGGGAATTATTTTTAATTCAATAGGATTCATTGGATGCACAAATGTTTAAGGCTGCGATAAAATCATATACCTTTTAGGGTAAATTGGGAATCCGATCGCCAACTTTCAGTCCCAATTGGGCCGCCCTTCCGCCTCTTAGTTCGATCACTCCGTCAACGGGAACATCCGGGCCGTAGTTGGGGCAGGTTTCGCTCAAACACGGCGGTACGTTAGGAATTATCGCCTGCACTACGCCTTCCCGCAGAAAAACCATATCGAGCTCAATAAACACGTTTTTCATCCAAAAACGCACATTTCGCGCGGGTTCGATCGGGAAAAACATTCCTCTGTCATCCGGTAATTCTGTCCGAAACATTAAACCTGTGGCTTGTTCTTGGGGAGTTTGCGCCACTTCCAGTCCGATCGCGCGATCGGCTATAATCGTGTTAACCGAAATTGGCAAAAGCTGACCTCTATCTAGTCCGCCAAACAGCGAAATAAAGTTGGATTCAGTCAGATTATAATTTCCCGAAACAACTCCTAAATATTTGCCAGAATCTTTATCTTTCATAATAGTTTGGTTGTCAGAAACAGAAAGCTCTAAATCGCTAAACTTCATGCCTTCTGTCAAGACAATTTTATCATTGCCGTTGCCAAAATCTGTAATTATATCGGCTTCAGTAATAGTAGATGCGGCGGAGGTTCTTTCAATCACAAATAAATCCTCCCCCCCGCCTCCTGTCAAGATATCCCCGCCTTCGCCACCTATTAGCAAATCGTTACCCCGATCGCCAAATATCCAATCCGAATTTTGTCCTCCATAGATTGTATCGCTTCCCTGACCGCCAGACAGCGTATCAGCGCCTTCATTTCCGGCCAGCAAATCATTTTCCCGATCGCCAAAAATCCGGTCGTTTCCCCCCAAACCTTGAACAGTATCATTACCCGCAAATCCTCTAATCGTATCGTTGCTGAGAGTTCCCAGAAGAAAATCGAAGCCGAAACTACCGTCGATGTTAACCATTTTGCGTTTAATGATGCGTTTAATAAAATGAAGATTTGGCGATCGGCATCCGCCAACCGGTACCAAAAGCTCGATCGCTAATTTTCAAACCCGGGGCTGCTTGCCGCCGTTTAAACTCCGCTTGCCTCACTAATTTTACTACACGTTTAACCACGGCTTCATCGTGTCCCGCAGCCACAATTTGTTGCGCTGATTCGTGATTTTCTATCAACCGCTGCAAGATGTCATCCAAAACATCGTAATCCGGCAAAGAATCTTGGTCTATTTGACCCGGTTTCAGTTCAGCACTCGGCGGCTTAGTAATAATATTAACCGGAATAATTGCCTTTCCCAAGTCAGCCTGATTTTTAATTTTCTCACTCCCAGAATTCAGCCACCGACAAAGCGAATACACGCGAGTTTTCGGGACATCAGAAATCACCGCCAATCCCCCATTCATATCGCCGTAGAGAGTGCAGTAACCCACCGCCATTTCCGACTTATTCCCAGTCGAAAGCAGCAAATGTCCGAACTTATTAGAAATTGCCATCAACAGATTGCCTCGAATCCGCGATTGAATATTTTCCTCAGCAATCCCGAAAGTTGTATTGATAAACAAATCGGCGAGAGTGCGATCGTAAGTTTTCATCAAATCGCCGATCGACAATAGTTCGATCGCGATGCCCAGATTGCGGGCTAATTCCAAAGCATCATTAACCGAATGATCTGAACTGTAAGGAGAAGGCATCAGCACCCCTAGAACATTTTCGTGCCCGATCGCGCAACTGGCGATCGCCGCCACCAAAGCCGAATCTATCCCCCCACTCAAACCGAGTACAACCTTAGAAAAACCGCACTTGCGGACATAATCTCGCACTCCTAAAACCAAAGCAGCCCAAATTTCTGCATCTCCTTCTGCCGGATGAAAACTCAACGGCGCAGCCTCACTTCCTGCTGCACTTTGCTGATTGCTGCCAACTAAATCTTGTTTAGCGGCGTCATATTCCAGCACCGCAAAATCCGTTTCAAAAGAAGCTAATACCTGAATCAAATCACCCTTTCGATTCACAGCAAAACTGCTGCCGTCAAAAATAATATCGTCATTTCCCCCTACCTGATTAGCGTAAATAATCGGTATCGCGCAGCGGATGACGCTGTGCTGCAACATCGCCGATCGCACTCCCCGCTTCCCCGCACAGTAAGGCGATGCCGACAAATTCACCACTAAATCTACCCCCAATTTTGCCAGATCGGAAACAGGATCGCCTGCGTAACTGCGTTTACCCCAAAATTCCTCATTGTTCCACAAATCTTCACAAATTGTCACGCCAATTTTGACTTCGCCAATAGAAAAGTAATTGCTGTTTTCTCCAGGTTCAAAATATCTATCTTCATCAAATACATCATAAGTAGGCAACAAGCGTTTATGAAAAACTTGTTTGACAACGCCATTTTGCAACAAAACAGCGCTATTAAACAATGATTTTCCACCGAGTTTAACAGCCTTAGCATTAGGTAAGGCTGTGCCTACTATAACTGCCAACTTTCGTGGCAAAGCTTGCGCCAGTTGCTGCAACTGTGCACCTGCATCTGCAATGAAACTCGGATTAATTAACAAATCGCGCGGCGGATAACCGATCAGGGAAAGTTCCGGTGTTAGCAATAAGTTTGCGCCCTCAACCTCAGCTTTTTTCGCAGCCTCCAGAATTAGGTTGGAGTTGCCCAAGATATCACCAATAGTAGGATTGAGTTGTGCGATCGCAATTTTCATATCACCAAATCACTTAATAAATATTGCTAACAGTCCGCCCGGGCGGACTCACTTTCCTATAGTCCTAGATTTGAATGTAGCGAAAGATTACTCAGATTTGTAATGTTTCAACTCTTCCTCAATATAATAATTTACCAAATCCCGGTAAATATTTTCTACCACATCAGGATTCAAACCCGATTCTTTAGCCCACTCGCGCCGCTGCTGTAACATAGCCTGAAAGCGATCCGACGATCGAACGCTAGCTTCACTCGTTTTGAACCTTGCTGCCGCGATGACGTATTGAAATCTCTTGCTCAAAGCATCGATCACTTCTCGATCGATGATATCAATTTCCTCCCGAACTTCGTGAATATTAGCGCATTCATCAGGGTCTTTCATCGTCTGCACTCCTTAATAGCTTCTATTCTAATGTTACTAAATTGCTCCCAGAATGTCATCCAAGGAACAGCTAGATAAACACCAGCGGCTTATTTTTGAAAGGAGCAAAAGCGGCCGCATCAAAGCGGTACAAACTAGCAGGGCGGCCCGCCCCCCGCGAAACCTTAACACCGGTATCGCACAAAAAACCCAATTTCAACAATCGAGCTCTAAAATTAGAATAATCAGAAAAATTTTCCCCCAAAATAGTTGTATAAAGTTGATACAAATCGCTCAAAGTAAAAAGTTCCGGCAAAACTTCAAAAGCTACCGGACTGTATTCAAGTTTGTTACGCAGTCGCCGATATCCGTATTCGAGAATTTGATTGTGATCGAAGGCCAGCTTAGGAACTTGTTGCACGGGATACCAAGCAATACCCCCGACACGGTGGCCGACACCCGCAACTACACTCCCAGCAATTAACTCAGCTTCCTCAAACCGAACCAAAGCAAAATAACTAACCGAAAGATAACGATCGCCCCTGGTAACTTCCCGAGGATCGCGCCCCGGTTCTCCGAAAGTATACAATTGCTCCAAATACAAATTTTTTACCCGAATTTTCTCAGACAAAATTCGGTAAGCCGCATTTTCAAGAGACTCGCCCTGACGCACCAAAGTACCGGGAAGACTCCAAGAATCGATAAACGGTTCGTCTTGCCGCATTACCAACAGCACCAACAAGCGGTTCTGCACGGTATCGACGGAAAAAATAACATTATCTACTCCTACTTTAAAGTCAGCTAATGAGCAACCCTCGCTCTTTTTTGTGCCTCGTGCCATGCGTACAAATGCTCCCTATGGATGTAATCTTCGATGGTCGGAGTCAGAGCTTCCCTGTCTCCTGTTTCCCGATAGGAAGTAGAAGAAACATTGGGAGCACTCAAAGATGCGATCGCCACGTCTGCACCCATGCGCCTCAACTGCCACAAATCTAATTGCTCTGATGGATAACCGGGTCGCGGTACTATCAGCAAGTCCACTTCTTTTAACAATTGTTCAAATTTGTACCAGCGAGACAGTTGCCCCACCAAGTCGGAACCTATTACCAGTGTCAAATCTGCATCCGGCCACAGCAATCTTGCTTGTTCCACAGTTTCTAGAGTCCTCGGACTGCTGAGCTCTGGATGCAAGCAAAGATTGTGTCTCGGCGAATTAATTTCTTGAATCATTAACAGCAGCATTGCCGATCGGTGTTCTAGAGAAGTTTGGTGCGACTTAAAAGGATTGTCCGACGCCCAAACGGCTACCCAGTCAAAATGTTGCGAAAGCCAACTCAGAATTGTTTTATGTCCTGCTGTGGGCGGATCGGCACTGGTTCCAAAAAGAGCAATTTTCTGCATAGGTAATCGGTAATATCGTTAATAGTTAATGGGGAATTGGGAATGGGGAATTGAACTACATACTAATGACCAAAGCGTGTCAAATTAATATCAAACGAGTTCCAGCCTGCTGTTTGATAATTAACCCCTCGATCCCCCCTAACCCCCCTTAAAAAGGGGGGGACTGGAGCGATCGAAGTCTCCCTTCAAAAAAGAGGGGACTGTCAGCTCTCAAAGTCCCCCTTCTTAAGGGGGATTTAGGGGGATCGAGGCTAAGCTAGAAACGAGATTTATCATGGATTTTAGTCTTAAGTTAACACCAATAACCACTGACTACTAACTAATGACTCTTTTTCGTTTTTTGGGTGAGACTCTGCAAATCGGTAGAAATTTCCACCGACGGCGAAATCGGGTTGTCAAGTTGGCGAGTTTCGGGTCGAAGACTGGCGACTGAAGCAGCAGTGCGTTTGGCGATCTCCTCCAAAGTTTCCGGGTTCTGGACTCGTTTGCCATCCTTGACAACCAAGTTCATTAATGGTAAGCAAGAATCGCAATTGTGAATATTTTCTCCCGACAATCCCAAACAATCTCCGAGAATTTGCCCATTTTCAATATGTCTAAAAATTTGCTTTCTTCCTGGATATGTTACCTTGCCGCTTGCCTCTTTCATCACCGGAATTCCGTCAATTTCCACCAACTTATAAACACCGTTCACAGGGGAACCGCTGACCAACTTGGTTCCCAAACCGTAACCGTCAATGCAAGCGCCGCTACTTTTTAATTTAGCAATTTCTCGATCGTCCAAATCGCCGCTAGCAAAAATTGGAACCCCAGGCAGGATCGATCGCACTTCCCGAGACAGCACCGCCAAATCGCCCGAATCCAGCCGCACGCCTTCCAACTGCATTTCACCGCTGTTTACTCGATCGGCCAACATCCGCGCTGCCGCCACAGTATCGTAAGTATCGATCAGCAGCGGCGCCCCCGGAAAGTAGCGGTGAAAAGCTGCAAACGCCTGATTCTCGCTGCCTTCGAGGGCAGCCACAGCCATTACCAAAGCATGGGCGATCGTACCGACAGGCTTGCGGCCCAACTTCAAAGCAGCCAAAACATTAGAAGTTCCATCGAACCCCGCAGCCAGGGCCGCCCTAGCAGCCCAAACAGCAGCTTGAGGCCCAAAAGCCCTGCGCGTCCCGAATTCCAGCAACATAGCCTCCGGGCCCGCCACATCCCGCAGCCGCGCTGCCCGCGTCGCAATCAAAGTTTGATAATTTATGGCATTCAATAAATAAGTTTCCACCAACTGAGCCTGCCACAGAGGAGCCTCAATTCGCAGCAGTGGCTCATTGGCAAACACCGCCGTCCCCTCCGGCACCGCCCAAACATCGCCACTAAAGCGGGCTGTGGCGAGTAAAGTCCAAAATCGCTCCGGGGCGCCGGCAAAAATCCCAGTGGACTGCAAAGCCTCAATTTGCGCCGGCGAAAACCGAAATTTTTCCAAATAATCGATAACTTGAGCCAAACCCATCGCGATCGCGTAGCCAAAACCCTCTGGCAGCCTGCGCGCAAACAACTCAAAACTCGCGGCCCGCCCGTCGAGTCCTTCCCCGACGTAACAAGCGGCCATCGTTAGCTGGTAGAGATCGGTCAAAAGGCTGTAATCTGCTGAAGAAACCGTCAGTTCCCGGTCTTCTAATATTTCTTCAAAACCTGTGAGCTGCAGGCTTTCTGTCGCAGTTTCCATAAGAAAAACCCCGGACAAACTTCTTTTTTTTAATTATAGTGAATAATACCATATCTGTTTGTAAAATTTTGATAAAGATTGCAAATATTGTGGAATAAATTCGCTGATTATGCCCTTTAATAACGGATTTAGGTTAATTGATACATTAATATTATGGTAAAATCAATATAAATACTTACTTTAACAAACTCAGGAATTAAGCACAAACACTCAAGCGTTCCCGATTTTTTACGAACATATTTGGTTCCAGCCCTTGGAAATATGTAGAAAACCGGGTTTCTGAGCGTCGGGATGGCGATCGCCACTGATTGAGTTGAGCAAGGAAAAATCTACCAGCAAAAGGTCGATCGTCCAACAATGCGTAATTCCTAAAACCTTCAGCTTGCTTCAATGTTGCAGACCAATAAGTAATTCAAATAAATATTGCTAAACTCATCCACAGCCAAAAAATCAGAGTAATATTAAAAGTATCAGAACCCAGACAAGAGAGGCAGATTCTATGAATCTTTCTAAATCTTTGGCAAACGCGATGCGTTACGTCTCGGAAGCAGCGGTGCGGATTTTTAGCCCCAGCGATGACAACTATCCAAATAGTGGAGTTCAACCTTTTGAGGGTAAGCTCTCCAAAAGTTCTAAATCGAGAGAATGAACAGCCATTCAGGCATTTTCTAGCGAGTTCGGCACAGGCATTCCGTTTAACAGTCAACAGTTAACAATTAACGGTTGACTGTTAGCTTTTGACTTGTGACTTTGACTGTTAATAGTAATTGTAGGTGGGGTTTCTCTTCCTTCTACCCCACCTACAATTACCAATCACCAATTACACTGAACTTCCCAAATTGACAAAAAGCCTATTCAGTGTAGAGTAAGCTTTTGAAATAAAGATTTTTGCCCCCGGTTTACTGCGTATAAATTAGAGAAACACCAAGCAAAACTAGAACCTTTTGTTGCACTGGGGTTGGTTCAGTAACCTTATCAACAATCAAACTATATAGCAATCCTTAGCAGCACATTTTAAGTTGCTACTTGGATACCTTAGAGTAATTCTACTCATTGACAAAAGTGTTTTTAACTTAACTGATGACCAATGTGTAGGCACTGGCTGCGGGCGATACCTAGCCGAAAGTTCGGGTCATTCCCCCGTCGGAAGATCGGCTGCAAGCTGGTCTTTTTGTTAGCTGAAAACTCTACTGTTAGTTAGGTCTTACGAGGGTTAATTGTCGTAAAGTGATTTTACAGGCAAGCTGCAAACAGGAGTGAGAAGATTCAAGTAATTGGACGGAAGCTTTGAACGTTTGTTGGGAAATTGTTTGTGCCTCCATTGACTTGCAAAGAATTTTCCCTTCAAATACACCCCTGCTGACAGCGCGATCGCACTCTCGAAAGGAATAGCTGATGCAGGTAAAACAAAACAAACTTTTCACTACCGAAGCGATCGATCGCTTATCTTCACCGGAACGCCTCGACGAAATGATGCAGGTGGTTAGTCCTCGATCGTGGCTGCCACTAACTGCAATTGGCTGTTTAGTTGCTGCTGCGGGAGTTTGGAGTGCGATCGGGCGAATTCCGCTGACTGTTTCCGGTCAAGGCGTGTTGCTTCTGCCCCGCCGAGTCGTGCAATTTCAAGCTGCTAGTTCCGGTCAATTAGTAAAGCTAAATATCAAGCCCGGAGATGTTGTCAAACGGGGTCAAGAAATCGGCAGAATTGATAAACTAGACCTCAAGCAGCAGCTAGAGCAAGAAACAGTGAAATTAGCTGAACTGCAAGGGCAAAAGCAAGATACTAATAAGCTGCAAAAACAGCAGATTGCCCTGGAATTAAAAACCCTCGAACAGCAGCAAAAAGACCTTCAAGAAAGCTTGAATAGAGAGTCAGTTGCACCGATACTGCACCAGCAAAGTATGGCGGCATTAGAGCAAAAACGCCAAAGTTTGGAAGAAAGTTTGCGCCGCGAACAAATTGCCCCGGTACTGCGGCAGCAAACTCTGACAGCATTAGCAGAAAAACGCCAAAGTTTGGAAGAAAGTTTGCGGCGGGAACAAGTTGCGCCGATATTGCGGCAGCAAACTCTGGCCGCGATCGCCAAAAAACGCGACAGTCTTTTGCAGCGAAAACAGCACATCACTTCTTTGGTGGAAACTTTGCAGCAGCGGTTTGAAACTCGTCGCGTTCTTTACGAACAAGAGAGGGCGATCGGCGAAGATGTAATGCTGCAAGCGAGACAGGAATTCGCGGACTCTCAGATGCAATTGGCGGATATTGAAACGCAGTTAAAGGAACTCGACGTTCAGAAAACTAATAGCGATCGCGAATTCCTGCAAAATCTCAATAAAATTGACGACCTCAAAAACAGCCGGCAGCAACTCAAGGTAGAAGCTACCAATACCGAACGAGAGTACCTGCAAAATCTCAACCGCCTTAACGAAATTAAAAACAATCTCCAAGAACTTAAAGTTCAGAAAAGTAACACCGAACGGGAATACCTGCAAAACCTTAACAAAATTGACGAAATCAAAACTAAGATTAAAGACATGGAAACCCAAGCGGTCAAACTAGCTCAACAAGATTTAGAGAAGTCGATCGCCCAAACAAATCAAATTCAGGAAGTTAAACGCAAGATTGCCCACTTGCAGAATCAGTTGACGGCCGACAGCAAAATTACCAGCCAATACGACGGCCGCGTTTTAGAAGTTAGCGCCGTTGCAGGTCAAATGCTGAACATCGGTACAAGAATCGGGACAGTTGAATCTGATAATTCTCGCGAAAAAATGGTCAGTCTTGTCTATTTTGCTGACAGAGACGGCAAGCAAATTAAACCGGGAATGACCGTACAAGTTACCCCTAGCGTCGTCAAGCGAGAACGCTACGGTGGCATTGTCGGCAAAGTCACCCAAGTTTCTCCTTTTCCAGTTACTAATCAAGATATGTCGGCAATTATCGGCAATGAAAATTTGGCTGACAGCATCGCCAAAAGCATCGCTGGCGGCGGTGCTCCCGTGCAAATCTTTGTGGAATTGCAACAAGATCCGAACACTATCAGCGGTTACAAATGGTCTTCCTCGAACGGGCCTCCTCTCAAGATTTCGCCCGGTACTACGGCGCTAGTTCGGGTTCAAATCGGGCAGTTAGCGCCGATTTCTTACGTGATTCCTATTTTTAGGTCTTTGACTGGGGTTTACTAACCGTTATTAGCCAGTTTTTTTTCGTCCCTAGGGAGAGATAATTGCTGACAACAAATAGGTTACACCGACCGTTTCTCTTGTTTATATCGAAGTCTCGATCCCCCCTAACCCCCCTTAAGAAGGGGGGGACAAGAGCAGTCAAAGTCCCCCTTGTTAAGGGGGATTTAGGGCGATCTAGATTGAACTACAAGCAAAATTTATGATTGATTTTAGCTTTACTAACCCATGAAAATACCCTGGATTCACAAGTTTTTTACACCGCGCAACTTAAGGCGAGTTCGTACTCCGACACTGCTGCAAATGGAAGCAGTAGAATGCGGTGCTGCTGCTTTAGGAATTATTTTGAGTTACTGGGAACACCCGGTACCTTTAGCCCAATTGCGGAGCGAGTGCGGCGTTTCTCGCGATGGCAGTAAAGCTTCTAATATCCTGAAAGCAGCCCGAATTTACGGCTTAGATGCTAAAGGATTTAAAAAAACTGTTGAAGAGTTGAAAACTGTACCGCCGCCTTTTATTGTTTTTTGGAATTTCAATCACTTTTTGGTGGTTGAGGGGATTAAGAAAAAGCGCGTTTACCTCAACGACCCCGCATCGGGACCGAGGACTGTTTCTCTAGAAGAATTTAAGTCTGCTTACACTGGCGTTGTTTTGACTTTTGAGCCTGGGGGGGAGTTTAAAAAGGGCGGGAAAAAACCGACTATTGCCAGTGCTTTAGATTCCCGATTGCAAAGTTCCCGTTGGGCGATCGCATTTTGTTTAATTGCTGGTTTATTACTGACTGTTCCCCGTTTGGCTGGCGCGGCATTTACCCAAATTTTTGTAGATGAAATTCTCGTCGAAAACCGTCACGAGTGGCTGCGACCTTTAATATTGGGAATGCTGTTTGCGGCGGTCGTTCAAGGGCTGCTAGCGCGGATGCGGCTTTTCTATTTGCGGCGGCTGGCCAACAAGCTGGCGATTTCGATGTCGGGACAGTTTCTCTGGCATACTTTACGCTTGCCTGTGGGATTTTACGCCCAGCGGTTTGCCGGTGAAATTAGCAGCCGCTGCCAAGTTAATGATAAGGTTGCTGAAATTTTATCGGGGAAACTTGCTGCAACTGCGATCGACGCGGTGATGATGGTTTTCTATGCAATAATTATGGTTATGTACGACTGGGTATTGACCAGTGTTGCTGCTTTTTTTGCAGCCTTAAACTTTTTGGCACTGCAATCTTTATCCCGCAGCCGCGTCGATGCTAACACCAGATTAGCTCAGGAAACAGGTAAGGTTGGCGGTGCTGCAATTGCAGGCATTCAATCTATTGAAACTGTCAAAGCTAGCGGCTTAGAATTCGATTTATTTTCTAAGTTTGCCGGGTACTATGCCAAAATGAGCAACGCCCAGCAAGAATTGGCTTTGCCCACTCAAATATTGTCAATATTACCAGCATTTTTAACGGCATTAGCTGCAACTGCTATCTTAGTTGTCGGCGGCTTGCGGGTGATGAACGGCGGTTTGAGTATCGGGATGTTAATTGCCTATCAAAGTCTCACTCAACAATTCCTCCGACCAGTCAACAATCTAGTCAATTTTGGCAGCACTATGCAAGAATTAGAAGCCGATTTAAACCGACTTGATGACGTTCTGCAAAACCCGATCGACCCCGAAGCAGACCGCGATTCTTTTAATAGTAAAAACGGTCGCGCCGCCCTTGCACCCGATTCTTTTCACCTGCAAGGAAGCATTGAATTGCGCGGTGTTAGTTTTGGCTACAGCCGCTTGGAAGCGCCGCTAATTGACAACTTGAACTTAACCGTAAAACCCGGTCAGCGGGTAGCGTTAGTGGGGGGCAGCGGTTCTGGCAAATCTACTATTGCCAAACTTGTGACCGGTCTTTACGAACCAATGAATGGCGAAATTTTATTTGACGGAGTTCCACGCAATTTGATTCCCCGTTCTATCCTAGCAAATTCCCTGGCAATGGTCGAACAAGATATCTTTCTATTTGCCGGCACAGTTCGGGAAAATCTGACGCTTTGGGACCCGACAGTACCGGAATCAGATTTAGTGCAAGCGTGCATTGATGCGGCAATTCACGAACTTATTTTGAATATGCCTGGAGGATACGATGCTCAACTAAATGAAGGGGGGACAAATATGAGCGGCGGACAGCGGCAGCGTTTGGAAATTGCCAGGGCGTTAGTGAGAAATCCGGCGGTGTTGGTGTTGGATGAAGCAACGAGTGCTCTGGATGCTGAAACAGAGTTAATTATCGATCGCAATTTGAGGCGTCGCGGTACTTCTTGTATTGTGGTTGCTCACCGTTTGAGTACGATTCGAGATTGCGATGAAATTATTATGCTCGCCGGGGGAAAAGTTGTTCAAAGAGGCACTCATGAGGAGTTGCAAAAGCTGGGAGGAGCTTATGCTCTTTTGGTTGGAAACGAACAATAAATAGCAGAAATACAGTAGCCAGACCGACAGTCCGCCAGGGAATGAATTCCCTGTCTAATAGCGCAAGTCCTCTCAAGAGGACTGAAATGAGCGATGGTTTGATTTGGCTATTCAGTGTTCGCTATAGAGTCTTAGCTATTCAGTCGGTTAAAACCGACTTTAGCTATGAGACGGGGATTTTAATCACTCCTAGGATCTGTGGATTAGCCCGATCGATTCGATCGCACAGTCTTTTTTGAGGCAAGGCTTTAAACCCCTGCGCGACTTGATATTACTAATCGCAAATTACTAACTATGCTCGATCTAAATCCTGTTAAGAAACTGCACCGAATTAAAGGAAATGAACCGCTGCTGCTGAATGACCCGCATCAGGTATGGATTGTTCGATCGGGCGCGATCGCACTTTTTGCAGCCAAGATACAAAGTGAGAAAACTGCCAGCAACCGCCATTACCTGTTCAGCGTCGGTGCAGGCGAAGCTTTGTTCGGCGCTGCTACCCCCCCCAACCAGGGCGGGCACGGGGGCACCGCCCCTACAAGGGGGGGAGAAATTTCAAAACCTGGTTGGGGGCTTCTGGCGATCGCGATCGCCGAAACGGAACTGGAACCGATCGCGATCGCAGATTGTGCCGCTTTAGTTGCTGCTGGTGACGGCAAAATGAGATCGCTTGTGGAAGGGTGGATACAGCATTTGGGAGAACGGGCGATTCCCTACGGGATAGATGCGCTTCACGCCCCCGACGAAAAAGTTGCGGAAACTTCCGTTGTAGCAGCGTCGCAGCAGATATCGCTGCAAAAAGGTCAAATGCTGCGATCGCCCCCGGTAACAGTTGTCTGCGTGCGCGTCTCGTCGGGCGATGCGAGTGTCGGGGAATTGCAGTTAAATTCCGCTTCCCCAGCATTTCCTTTGGCTGGGAATATGCTGCTGGTGGCCTGCGGGGAAGTTGAGGTGCAAATTTTCTCAACAGCAGAGGTGGAAAATGCCGACTGGCTGCCCGCGAGTTTAGCTTTGCTGCACGAGTATTTCTGCTGCTGCTTGAATTTGCTGGTTTCCCGGCAAAAAGCCGAGGAATTCCGGCGATTTCAGGAACGCGAACAGCTAAACCGCCAAGTAACTCAGACAGCTTTGGGAGATTTAACCGAGGTTTTGCATCCCCGGAAAACAGCTTTGTCTGAGGAAGGAACGCCGCTGTTAATCGCTGCTGGGGCTGTAGGTAAGGTACAAGGGATAACAGTCAATCCGCCGGCGGGTTCCGAAGATTTCAGCCGCGTTAAAGATCCGATGGAGGCGATCGCGCGATCGTCCCAATTTCGCACCCGCCGCGTGTTGCTGGCAGGAGATTGGTGGCGGCAGAACTGCGGCCCGCTGTTGGCTTATACAAAGTCCGACAATCGACCTGTAGCTTTGTTGCCCGGTAAGGGATCTCGCTATACTTTGTTCGATCCGATCGATCGCACTCGCAAACGGGTAACTAAAGCAGTAGCCCAAGAGTTGTCGTCAGAAACTCTCATGTTTTACCGGCCGCTGCCGCTATTAGTTCGCAACGCTGCGGAACTGTTTCGCTTCGGGACGAAGGGCTACGAAAAAGACACGATCGCTGCTTTCGGGCTGGGGATATTGGGAACGCTGCTGGGGATGGTGACGCCGCAAGCTACCTCGATTTTGGTCAATGATGCTATTCCTGACAGCGATCGTTTGTTATTGTGGCAGTTAGGGCTGGTATTGTTAGTTGCGGCGATCGGACGGGCTGTATTTAGCATCGCCCAAACAATTCTGACGCTGCGGATCGAAAATGCTGCCAGCGGCACTCTTCAGCCGGCAGTTTGGGATCGATTGCTGAGATTAAAACCGGCATTTTTTCGCAGCTATTCTTCTGGCGACTTGCTGACTCGCTTATTAGCAGTTAATCAAATTCGCGCCCAACTCAGCGGCGCGACGCAGCGGACACTTTTGAGCGCGATATTTTCCCTGCTGAATTTGGGGCTGATGTTTGTTTACAGCCTGCCACTAACTTTAGTCGCAATTGGTTTAACTCTTATTGCGGTTATAGTAACAGTCACATCGAGCTTGCTCTTAATCCCAAAAGAGCGGCAGATGGAAACAGGAGAAGGCGACATTAACGGGCTGACAGTAGAACTGATTAACGGAGTATCAAAGTTGCGGGTAGCGGCCGCCGAAGGGCGAGCCTTTGCAGCTTGGGCGAAAAAATACAGCCAACAAATTAAACTAAGAACTGGCATTAAACGAATTGACGACAGCGTTTCTGTATTTAACGAAGCGCTGCCGTTAGTAAGTTCTATTCTGATGTTTTGGTTTGCAATTGTGTTTATGCAAACCTCTCAAACAGAAGGTGGCGGACTGAATATGGGGACGTTTCTCGCTTTTAATTCCGCCTTCGGAACCTTTCTTTCCGGCGTCACAGATTTGAGCAATACTCTAACTGATATTTTAGGCATTGTACCGCTGTGGGAGCGAGCCAAACCGATCGTCCAGGGAATCCCGGAATCTGACCCGACAAAAGCCGATCCCGGTCGCTTGAAAGGTCAAATTACGATCGATCGCGCCACTTTCCGCTACCGCGATGACGGGCCGCCAATTTTAGATGATGTCAGCATCAATATTCAACCGGGGGAATTTATCGCGATCGTCGGGCCGTCGGGTAGTGGCAAATCAACTTTATTTCGGCTGTTATTGGGATTTGAAATAGCACAAAGCGGTACTGTTTATTACGACAATCAAGATTTAGCAGGCCTCGACGTTCAAGCTGTGCGGCGGCAGTTAGGAGTAGTGCTGCAAAACGGCAGAATTAATGCTGGTTCGATGTTTGACAATATTACCTGCGGGGCGATGGTAACGCAGGAGGAAGCTTGGGAAGCCGCGCAAATGGCCGGTTTAGCCGCCGATATCGAACAAATGCCGATGGGAATGCACACGGTTGTCAGCGAGGGCGGCACGAATCTTTCGGGAGGACAGCGGCAGAGATTGTTAATTGCCCGCGCAATGGTTGTCAAACCAAAGGTTATCCTGATGGATGAAGCTACGAGTGCTTTGGACAACCGCACGCAGGCGATCGTTACTGAGAGTTTGGATAAGTTGAATGTGACGCGAGTTGTCATCGCCCACCGCCTGAGTACGATTCGCAATGCCGATCGCATTTATGTAATTGAAGCCGGCCGTTTGGTAGAAGTTGGTTCCTTTGAGAAATTGGTAAAACAGGGAGGATTGTTTGCTCGATTAGTGGCGCGGCAGTTAGAGTAGGGATTCAAGGTAAAACCATTTTCAAGAACGGGCAAGATGCCCGTTCCACAAGAAATTCACTCTTTGTGGAACGGGCATCTTGCCCGTTCATAAAAGTTGTAGGGTGCGTCGCCGATAAATATTCGATTTGTTTAAAAGATTGTGGAAGCGACGCACCTTGCAGTGTCTCATGCGATCGAGCAGGATGATGCTTATTCTTTTGTCAGTAAATCGGGCAACCACAACAAAATTAGCAATAGCAAGCAGAGGATAACTAAGCCAATGCTAAATATTGTTCTATTGCCCATATCGGAGGCTTGCTGCATCAGGTATACTGGCTGTAATCTCGTCATCTTTGATAACGATATCCCCATATTGTTTTAATCCATAAGAGACAAAGAAACATTTTTTAAATGCAATTCTTTGTCCCTCTATGTTGCCGGAATCATTTAAGAGCTACAACTTTCTACCAAGTATTTACTGTTTGCTCTGTGCCGAAAGTTACCAAGCATTAGGATTAAACCTGTTAAAAAAGGCCTTATTCCAGTCAACCTTAGATTTTTGTTCCTGCCAATCAGCTCCATTGGTCGCTGTGTAAATATGATAGCCACCCGCGAGCGCATCTAATTCCAATTCGTTCAATTCTTCATCTATTGAGTTGTCTCGCTCGGATGGAGAAGGTAATTCTTGAAGGGTTCTCTCGTTAGTTTCCATCGCTGTTTGCTCCTTTAATTTGTATTAGGAAAACAAGTCAAAAATTTTGGTAGGGATTGTCAGACGAAATTTGGGCTTTTCACCGCTGACTGTGATAGTACGCATACCGCCCGCGATCGCATCGAGTTCCAAGTCGCTCAATTCTTCATCGGTTGAGTTGTCCGGTGCGGATGCTGTGATTGCGGGCGACTCGGAGGGTACTTCTTGCAAAAATTGATTGTTGCTTTCCATCAGATGTTTTCTCCTTCGATAATTAGTGAATTTTGCTTCCAAAAGCGATCGAACCTACTCCTAGTAAAGTTGCCTCCTATCCAGCCTTTTTACCCGCGACTGAGTTAAAATTATCTGTATCTAAACGCCAGTAACCAAGCTGACCGAACAGAAAACCGCCTGCGATCGCATCTAATTCCGTATCGTTCAATTCTTCAGCAACAGAATTGGCTGGCGACTGTTGCTGTTACACGACAGAATCTCGATCGACTTCTGCGGAAAACTGATTAGTGCTGTCCATCTGATTGCTCCTTTTGATTTCGGTGTTGGATTCAACAAAAGATTACTTATGCTCCAGGAGTAAGGAGACCGACGACACCCCCAGCAACAGCTCCTTCTGCCATTTTCTCACCGATCTCATCGAATTTTCCTGTCACAAGAGCGCTGAAAAATCCACCTATACCACCTGCCAAAAATCCTATAGCACCCCCAACAGGTCCAGCGCCAGCAACAGCCTCCAATTCACTGTCAGACAACTCGCCTGAAGTATCTGACTGACTATGATGCTGGGCAGTCATCGACTCCAGCCACTCTGAAACTTCTGTTGGGGAGAAAGTGTAGCTTTTTTCTTTGCCAAGCTCCACTACTTTATTCACTAAGCTGGGACGATCCGTTATCGATCGGAACTGTAGCTGGAGTTCGGGATCTTGCGAGACTTCTTGAAAAAAATGATTGACGCTTTCAAACTCAAAAGACATGAGATTTGCTCCTTTATTTGTTTTTTCCAGCTAAGCTAGTGCTGGTCTTTGCGTAAATTTAGTTTATAAAATTACCCCGCCGAAGTCGCTAGCTCTAAGTTGAGTTTTGCACCTATAAAAAAATACCTATTTTACCTAAGCTTTAGTGGAGGATATTACCTGAACTTTTGGCTAGGTATCGAATCTCGCACGTAAGTATATACTCGAAGCTGTTGAGTTAAATTTACAAAAGTTGCGCGTTAAGCCTAAAAAAACCGGGTTTTTTAATCGAGATTCAGGATTTTAAGCAAATATTTCGTTAAAAACCCGGTTTCTGACAACCCGTGCGCTGAAAATCTAAAATCTAAAATCCACTAATGGCTCACGCACCTCTGGTGTGAGGAGCAAATTTATGCTATGTTCTACTGCAAAGTTGACAGCGGTATGAATATGCTGACTCTTCCGGGCGTTGAAATCACAGAGCTCATCTACGAAAGCGCAAACTCCCTGGTTTACCGAGCATTCCGACAACCCGACAGTCTCCCCGTTGTCCTCAAAATCCTCAAAGAAAATTATCCCACGCCCCAAGAACTCGCCCGCTATCGCACAGAGTATAAAATTACACAATCTCTGAATCTGAGTGGCTGTATAAAAGCCTATGATTTGCAGCCATATCAAAACACCCTGGTGATGTTTGTCGAGGATTTTGGTGGCGAATCCTTGAAAATTTGGATGCAGCAGCAAAAATTTAGTATTGCAGAATTCTTGGGAATTGCGATCGCAACCATAGAAAGTTTACAACAAATTCACAGCGCCAACATCATTCACAAAGACATTAACCCTTCAAATATTGTCTTCAATCCAGCTAGCGGAGAACTCAAAATCATCGACTTTGGGATTTCGACGCAGTTGACGCGGGAGAATAACACCCTAAAAAATCCCAACATTTTAGAGGGAACTCTTGCTTATATGTCGCCGGAACAAACCGGCAGAATGAATAGAAGTTTAGATTACCGCACAGATTTTTATTCCCTGGGCGCTACCTTTTACGAACTGCTGACATACCAACTGCCTTTTGACACCCATGATGTGCTGGAATTAGTACACAGTCATCTCGCTAAACAGCCCTTGTCTCCATCTCAGGTGAATCCTGAAATTCCGCAAATTATTTCCGATATTGTCATGAAGTTGATGGCAAAAAACGCTGAGGAGCGCTATCAAAGTGCGATCGGAATAAAAGCGGATTTAGAAGAATGTTTAAATCAACTGCACAGCCACAACAATATATCAGTTTTTACCCTAGGGAGTCAAGATATTTCTAACCGTTTTCAAATTCCACAAAAACTTTATGGCAGAGAGCGAGAAATTGATAGCTTGCTGACAGCTTTTGCACAAGTCAGCCAACAAGGCAAAGATGTCTGTGGCACAAGTTCACTGATGCTGATTTCGGGATATTCGGGGATCGGCAAATCAGCTTTGGTGCAAGAATTATACAAGCCGATTACTCAACAGCGCGGTTATTTTATATCGGGCAAATTTGACCAATATCAGCGCAACATTCCCTACAGCGCAATTGTCAGCGCTTTTCAGGATTTAGCCAAACAACTGTTAACAGAAAGCGAAGCGCAACTTAAAGAATGGCGGGAAAAATTATTAGACGCATTGGGAATCAACGCTCAAGTCATTATTGACGTAATTCCCGAAATTGAATTAATTATCGGCAAGCAACCCGCGCCGCCTGAATTGGGTGCGGCAGAAGCGGAAAACCGTTTTAACTTTGTGTTTCAAAACTTCATTAAAGTTTTTACTAAACCCCAACATCCTCTGACAATATTTATCGATGATTTGCAGTGGGCTGACGGGGCATCTCTGAAACTGATGCAACTGCTGCTCGGCGCTTCGTCAACGGGACTGTTTTTAATTGGGGCCTATCGGGATAACGAAGTTTCTGCGGCTCATCCGTTAATGCTAACGATTGCAGAGATTATCAAAACAGGGGCAAATGTCGATCGCATTTTCCTGTCACCTTTAGATTTAGCCTCTGTTACTCAACTAATTTCCGATGCCCTGAATTGCCAGGAAGCAAGAGTCAACTCCCTTGCGGAGTTAGTCTTTTTCAAAACGGGTGGGAATCCTTTCTTTATGAATGAATTTCTCAAATCCCTTTATACAGAAGGGCTATTACAATTCGACTTTACCCCCAGGGCTGTTTCATTCTCACAAAAACCATGGTTTTGTAAGGGCGGTGCCCCCGTGCCCCCCCAGCCGATAGACGAGGGCGATTCCCTACGGGATAGCTTCGCCGCGCGTGGGGAGATTGCCCCTACAGGGCTTTCAGATATTGCGGCAACCACGGGGGGATTGCCCCTACAAGAGAATGAAACAGACCAGTCTTACCAAGAGGGGAGCCAGGGGAGTTGGCAGTGGGATTTAGATAAAATTCAAGCGAGAAATTTCACTGATAATGTTGTCGAATTGATGGCTGGCAAAATTAAACAACTGTCACAGAATACGCAGGAAACGTTAAAAATAGCAGCCTGCATTGGCAATCAATTCGATCTGAAAACCCTCGCCTCACTTTGCGGAAAATCTGTGGGACAAACGGCGGATGAGTTGTACGCCGCCGTTGCTGAAAATTTAGTCGTGTTGCTGGGGAACATGGGAGATGTGGAATTAGAAATTGCAGGGAAATTACCCAAGTCCCAATTCCTAGAATTCAAATTTGTCCATGACAGAATTCAGCAAGCGGCGTATTCGCTAATTTCCGAACATGGTAAGCCAATTTTGCATCAAAAAATTGGGCGATTTTTGCTGCAAAATAGCCTCGTAGATGACAGTCCAGATGCCTATCCTACAGAAGAGAAAATTTTTGAAATTGTCAATCAACTAAATTTTGGTTGCGAGCTAATTTCCGATCAGCGAGAAAGAGATGAACTGGCTCAGTTAAACCTGATAGCAGGTCAAAAGGCTAAAGCATCAACTGCTTATGAAGCAGCGTTTGAGCATTTTAATGTTGGCCTAAAAATGTTGAGTACAGATAGTTGGAAAAACTCCTATAACTTAACTTTGTGCCTTTATGAAGAAGCAGTAGAGACAGCTTATCTAACAGGTAATTTTATCATAATGAATCAGTTATCAGAGATTGCATTAAAATCTACCGTAACAGTAATTTCTAAAGCAAAAATTTACGATGTGATTATTCAAGCTCATATGTCTCAAGGCAACTTTAAAGAAGGAGTGAAAACCGGTTTATTTTTTCTTAAGTTGTTAGGAATTGATTTACCAGAACAGCCAAAAACTGAGGATATTAAAAAGGGTTTTGAAGAAACAAATACCCTGTTAAAGGGACGGGAAATAAAAGAATTATTTGAGTTGCCTGAAATGACGCAACCAGAAGCTCGAACCGCTTTATTTATTTGTTCAAGAATGATAGGTACTACCTATTTAACTAATCCTGATTTAATGACACTAATTGTTTTAGCTAATGTCAATTTATCCATCAAATACGGAAATTCAATCTGGTCTGCTTTTGCTTATGCAGCCTACGGCGTTGTTTTGTGTGGAATTGTTGTAGATATTGAGGCAGGTTATGAATTCTCCCAGCTAGCCTTAAAGTTAATAGAACGCTTTAATGCTCGCCAAGTTAAGGCTAGAGTTTTAGATGCTTTTGGCAATCACATTATACATTGGAAAAAGCATCTAAAAGAAAGTAGAGAAATTTTACTTGAAGCTTATTATAGTGCAGTGGAAACAGGAGATTTTGAATTTATTGGTTATGCTTTATTCGATCGCTGCTTTAATTCATATTCAATGGGTTATGAACTTGTTGCACTAGAACAGGAAATAATAAATTATTGTGAAATTCTGAGCAAAACTCGACAAAAAAGTAGCTTTAATTGGGTAGTAATGTATTTACAAATAGTTCGCAATTTACAAAAAAAAATGACGAACACTCTTGATTTAAATAGTGATGATTATAATGAAAACGAATTTTTATCTATACATCAAGCTACTCAAGACAAACAAGGTTTAGCTTTATTTTATTTAAATAAATTAATTTTATGCTATTTATTTGATGAAGCTCATCAGGCAGCAGATAATGCAGTAACTGCCGAACAGTATTTAATTGGTATGACAGGAATGGTTGCTGTTCCTGTTTTTTATTTTTATGACTCTCTCGCGCATTTAACTATATTAAAGAAATCTGCAAAATCGGAACGAAATGCTATACTAAATCGCGTGAATAGCAGCCAAGAGAAAATGCGTACTTGGGCGCATCATGCTCCCATGAATCACTTGCATAAATTTTATTTAGTAGAGGCACTTCGGAGTGAAGTTTTGGGTCAAGTTGTGGAAGCAATCGACTATTACGATCGCGCCATCTCCCTCGCCAAAGAAAACGAGTACATCCACGAAGCCGCTCTCGCTTACGAACTCGCTGCTAAGTTCTATTTATCCAGGGGGAAAGAATTAACAGCCAAAGCTTATATGCAGGAATCCTGTTACTGCTATCAACTCTGGGGTGCGGCGGCTAAAGTTAAAGATTTAGAAACGCGATATCCGCAATTATTTACGATTGATCGACCTGTCAGTAAAAAAAGTTCAACTACATCTACTACGAACAGCCGTTCTAGTTCTTCCTTGGATATCGCTACAGTCATGAAAGCTTCTGAAGCAATTGCTGGGGAAATTGTACAGGATAAATTACTGTCCAGATTGATGAAAATTTTGATTGAAAATGTCGGTGCTCAAAAAGGATATTTACTTTTAGAAAGTCAAGGCAAATTGCTGATTGAAGCTGAAGGTGCAGTGAACGACGAACGGATAACGGTATTGCAATCTGAACCAGTTGAAAATTGCCAGAAACTTTCTGAAACAATTATCAATTATGTCGCCCGAACCAAAGAAAATGTGGTTTTAAATAATGCCCCTCGTGAAGGCAATTTTACGAATGATTCTTACATCAAAGCTCGTCAGCCCAAATCTATTTTGTGTGCTGCTTTGATGAATCAAGGTCAACTGGCTGCTATTGTTTATCTCGAAAATAACCTCACGACACAAGCTTTTACTCCCGAACGTTTAGAAGTTTTGCAATTGCTATCGGGACAAGCGGCGATCGCACTTACCAATGCTAAACTTTATGCAGAAGTAAAAGAACGCGAAAATCGCCTTACTCAATTTATCAATGCGATGCCGATTGGAGTAACAGTAATTGACAGCGCCGGACAAATTTCCTACGCAAATCCCACAGCTTCCCAACTCAGTGGCATCAATTATATACCCGAATTAAATGCCGCTCAATTTGCCGAAATCGGTCAAGCTTATTTAGCAGGAACTAACGAGTTATATCCCACCACAGAAATGCCAATAGTGCGTTCTTTGACGGGTGAAACTGTCAAAGTAGATGATATGGAGTTCCGCCGACCTGATAAGATTGTTTCCTTGGAAGTTTCCAGCACACCAATTATGGATGAAACTGGCAAGATTAATTATGCGATCGCCACATTTCAAGATATCACCGATCGCAAACAAGCCGAAAAAGTTTTAGCCGACTACAACCGCACTTTAGAACAGCAAGTGAGCGATCGCACTCTCGAACTCCAGCGAGAAATTATCGAGCGACAACGAGCCGAACACGCAGCACAAGAAGCCAACCGAGCAAAAAGCATATTCCTCGCAAATATGAGCCACGAATTGCGGACTCCCCTCAATGCAATTCTGGGTTTTTCCCAACTGTTGAATCGCGGTTCTAACCTATTGCAGGAACAGCAAGAACACCTGGATATTATCACCCGCAGCGGAGAACATTTGCTCGGACTGATTAACCAAGTATTAGATTTATCCAAAATAGAAGCGGGGCGCACGACGCTCAACCCGACAAATTTTGACCTCCACCGCCTACTGGACGACATCGAAAATATGTTCCAACTGCCGGCAGAAAATAAGGGATTGCAGTTCTTAGTCGAGCGGATGTCAGACGTTCCCCAATATGTCCGAACGGATGAAATTAAATTGCGCCAAATTTTGATTAACCTGCTTTCTAACGCGATTAAATTCACATCGGAAGGTGGCATTTATGTGAAAATTAAAAATCAGAATCTTGCTCAGCAAATCTGCTTTGAGATAGAAGACACGGGAGAGGGAATTGATGGTAGTGAATTAAACAAGCTTTTTGAAGCTTTTGTGCAAACTAAAACTGGAGAAGAATCGCAACAAGGAACAGGATTAGGTTTAGCGATCGCACGTTCTTTTGTACAGTTAATGGGCGGTGAAATGACAGTCAGTTCTCGTGCTGGAGGCGGTACTATCTTCAAATTTGACATTAAATTTAATGTAGTTGAAAGTACCGATCGCCAACGGGAACAGCCAACTAGACGAGTTATTGCGATCGCACCCAATCAACCCCGCTATCGAATTCTCGTTGCAGACGACGCTTTTGACAACCGCCAACTGCTGGTTAAACTGCTTTCCGCGATCGGTTTTGAAGTCTACGAAGCCAAAAATGGGATGGAAGCAATAGAAAAGTGGGAGCAATATTCACCGCATTTAATCTTTATGGATATGCGGATGCCGGTGATGGATGGGTATGAAGCCACCAAACAAATTAAAGCCAAATCATCATCTACTTCCCCCCTTGTTAAAGGTGGCGAAGATGTGAGCGAAACTCAAGCTACAGCAATTGTTGCCATAACAGCAAGTAGTTTTGAGGAAGAAAAAGCCGTTGTTCTTTCTACCGGATGCGATGATTTTGTTCGCAAACCATTTAGAGAAGCAAACATATTTGATGTTCTGCACAAACATATGGGGGTGCAATTCGTTTTTGAAGAACTAAATGCTGCCCCCAGTTTCCCAGAAAATGAAGTAAATGTATTGACAAAAACCGCATTTTCTGAATTGCCTCCTGAGTTGGTAGCCAATCTGCAGCAAGCTATTAGCAATCTCGATTTGGAACAGATGCAAACAGTAATCAGTCAAATTCGCGAAATCAATCAGCCCTTAGCTAGGGCGAGCGCAGCTTGCATTAAAAATTTTCAGTACGAACAGTTGCTAAATTTAATACACACATTGAAAGATGAGACATGAACAAAAACCTCAGTTTTACCCGCGAAGAAAGTATTTTAGTGATTGATGATTGTCCTGAGAACTTAAAACTTTTAAGTGGCATACTATCTGTCGCTGGGTATAAAGTTTACCTAGCTCCCAGTGGCCAATTAGCTCTAAACTTTATCAAGGCAAACTTACCAGACTTAATTTTACTGGATATTATGATGCCTCAAATGGATGGCTACGAAATCTGCGAGCAGATCAAAGCTACTCCAAAAACTCAAGATATCCCAATAATTTTTATCAGCGCTTTGCAAGAAGTTTTCGATAAGGTAAAAGCATTTTCTCTGGGGGGAGTAGACTATATTACAAAACCTTTTCAACAACAAGAAGTTTTAGTGCGCGTCGAAAATCAATTGCGTCTGAGAAGGATGTCTAAACAACTCATAGACCAAAATATTCTAGAAGAGCGCAACCGCATGGCGCGGGAAATTCACGACACTTTAGCACAAACTTTTGCAGGCATTATCATACATTTGGGAGCTGCAGAACGGGTAATATCAGCCAATCCAGAACAAGCACAAGCACATATGAAAACAGTCTGCGAACTGGCTCGCTCTGGACTTGCTGAAGCGCGGCGATCCGTAGAATCTTTGCGCCCGCAACTTTTAGAATATGGCGACTTGTATAGCGCTTTCAACCAAATTGCTCAACAAATGTCATCAGATACTGATACGCGCACTATTATTGAAATGGTTGGCACGCCATATTCCCTACCATTAGAGGTAGAAAATAATCTGTTGCGGATCGGGCAGGAAGCATTAACAAATACTTTTAAATATGCCAAAGCTACAGCGATCAAAATTGAGTTTGTTTACGAAACAGCCAAGTTTATTTTGCGGGTGCAAGACAACGGACAGGGATTTAATACGGAAAGTATCGGTTTGAGCAATGGCTTTGGTTTATTGGGGATGAGAGAACGCGCCGATCGCATTAACGCGCAGCTAACTGTAAACAGCAGCCCTGGAAACGGAACAGAAGTTATAGTTTCAGTTAATCGCCAGTAAAGTAAGGTGCACATTTCGTACCATACATAGTAAGTTTGTAGTGATATTTTCGTTTTTTTTGATAAAATTTACAGGGTAAACATGATTAACCAATCAAATATTATTCGCGTTTTAATTGCCGACGATCATTATATTGTGCGGCAAGGTTTAGTGGCGCTGCTGGAGCAGGAATCAGATGTTAAAGTTGTGGCGCAAGCAAGCAACGGCGAAGAAGCTGTGACAATGTTCCGCCAACATCAGCCCGATGTAACGCTGATGGATTGGCGGATGCCGGTGATGGATGGAGTCGCCGCCATTGCTGCGATTTGTGCGGAGTTTCCCAGCGCCCGGATTGTGGTGCTGACGACTTATGACGGCGATGAAAACATCTATCGCGGATTGCAAGCTGGTGCTAAGGGCTATCTGCTGAAGGATGCGGAACCAGAGGAGCTTTTAGCAGCAATTCGGGCTGTTTTTGAGGGTAAAAAGTACATTCCGCTGGCAGTGGGTGTTAAGTTAGCCGATCGCCTGAGTGGGCCTGAATTGAGCGATCGCGAATTAGAAGTCATCCGCCTCATAGTCGCTGGTAAAAGCAACAACGAGATTAGTGAAGTTCTGCACATCAGCGAAAGCACCGTCAAGTTTCACATCAACAATATTTTGAGCAAGATGGGAGTTAGCGATCGCACGCAGGCCGCGATTTCCGCATTAAAACGGGGTATTGTCAGCCTGTAGTTTAATGAGGGGTATTTTTGTTACTGATAAATATGACTATTATGACCGCAAATAATGATAAATAAGACCTTAAGTTTTATGTAAAAACTTTTTAGTAAGGCTAAGCTGGAACTCCTAGGACAAATTAGCCCCGATCAAAAAAATGCTTTATTCATTTTTGTCCAAATCTCAAGTCAAAGTCCGCGTTTTAAAACAGTTTGCAGCGGCTGTTTCGGCGTCTTTAGCCCTCAGTGCAATAACCAGTTTGAAACCCTCGCCAGTATTAGCGGCTAGCAATATCCCCCCCGCAAATCAAACCTCGACTCAGTTAGTCGCAAAATCAGATTCTAGCTTGCAGTTAGGGCAGTTACGCACCACTGTTCCCGTGCAGACAATGCAGCTCGGTCCGGGTGGATTTATCCCGATCGCGATCGGCGGTATGATAATTATTCTGGTGCTGCCGCTATTTTTTGGCGGATTGGTGGTAATTGGCGATCGTGAAGTCGGAATTGTCAGTAAAAAGTTTAGCTTCGGCGGCAAGTCTTTACCCCCCGGAGATTTAATTGCCTTAAACGGAGAAGCTGGATATCAAGCTGATACTTTGCCCCCCGGTTGGCACTGGGGTTATTGGCCTTTGCAGTACAACGTTCGCAAAGAGTCTCTAACTGTGGTTCCCCAAGGTGAAATTGCTTTAATTATCGCCGCCGCCGGCGAGTCGATTCCGCCGCAGCGCATCCTAGGCAAAATCACAGAATGCGACAATTTTCAAGATGCTCGCAAATTTCTTAAAAGCGGTGGAGAAAAAGGTCGCCAACTCGGCCTTCTGACGGGCGGTAGCTATCGGATAAATACGGCATTATTTACGGTAATTACAGCAGCTAATGCTCCCAAACACGGGATGACAGCGGAACAGTTGAAACTGTACAAAATTGCTCCCGATAAAGTGGGAGTCGTGACAACTTATGACGGCGTTCCGATCCAAGATGGAGAAATTGCAGGACCGATTATTCCGAATCACGACAACTTCCAAAACGCCCAGAAATTTATCAGTGGCGGCGGGCGGCGCGGCTTGCAGGAACAGGTTTTGCTTTCAGGTTCTTGGAACTTAAATCCTTGGTTTGTCGGGGTGGAACAAGTGCCGATGACGGAAATCCCGATCGGCTATGTCGGCGCGGTTATTTCTTATGTAGGCAAAACCTCAGAAGATGTGAGTGGCGCTGCTTTCACTCACGGAAATTTAGTAAATGTCGGCAATAAAGGCGTGTGGGTGACTCCTCTTTATCCGGGGAAACATCCGCTGAACACTCGCATTTTGAAAGTAGAGTTAGTGCCGACTACTAATATAGTATTGAATTGGTCGGGCAAAACAGAAAGGCACAGTTACGATTCTAAACTTTCGTCTTTAACAGTGCGTTCTCAAGACGGTTTTGCCTTTGATTTAGAAGTAGCTCAAATTATTCACGTCGGCGCTTTGGATGCTCCGAAAGTCATCTCCCGCGTCGGTTCGATGCAGAATTTAGTAGACCACGTTTTGCAGCCGACAATTGGGAATTATTTCCGCAATTCTGCTCAAGCTTATTCTGTATTAGATTTTCTCTCGGCAAGAAGCGGCAGGCAAGCCGAAGCCGCCGAGTATATCAAAGCAGCTTTGCGTACCTACGACGTGCAGGCAATTGATACTTTAATCGGGGATATTTTGCCGCCAGCAGAGTTGATGCAAACTCAAACAGATCGCAAAATTGCTGAGGAACAGTGCAAGACTTATGAGGTGCAGCAATTAGCACAAACTCAGCGGCAACAATTGGTGCGGGAAACGGCGCTGGCTGAGATTCAACAAGAGATGGTCAAATCCGAACAAGGCGTGAAAATTTCTGAGTTGAAAGCGAATTCTCAGGTTAAACAAGCTCAAGGCGAAGCTGAGTCGATTCGGGTGAAAGGAAATGCTCAAGCTGAAGCTTATCGCGCGGGTGTTGTTGCTTTGGGAGGTTCGGGTTATACGGCTTTGCAGTTAATGCAAATTATCGGCGATCGCAAAGTGCGAGTTGTGCCGGATGTTGCGGTAACAGGCAACGGTAGCGGTGGCGGTTTGGTTGATGGTTTGCTGGGAATGATGTTGTGGAATCAAACGGGCAAAAATGGAGAAAATGGCGGGGAGTTGCCGGTAGTTAACCTACAGAAATCGGAATCTGCGACAAAGTTACCAGTAGCAAAGGTGCATTCAGCAAAGCCGCCGGCATCTCGCGCTAATTCCCCTGTTGCGAATTCTGAGGCTGAGATTGATTCGCAGTTTGATGAATTGCCTTTTGACGATCGATCTTTTAGTTAGGTAGTTTTTGGCAAGTTAAATGATTCGTATTTGATCATTCGTAGGGTGCGCAATGCGCACCTTCTACTACACCAGATTTGTAGGGTTCGCATTGCGCACCTTACACGGAATTTAGTCTTTTTTATTTCAGTCCGCGAAGGCGGACTTTGTTTGTGCGGACGCGAATTCTATCCGCCGTAAATTTTATGTTTGTGTAGACGCCATTTTTATTCATTGCGAGTTATTAGGTGTTGGATGCAGTGGAAAGAAAACAGCCGACGAGACACTGAAAAAGCCTGCAATCTTTTGTATATGTTCTGTTGTAAGTTGACGCTTTTCATGAAGGATATCTGAGACAATAGACTCGGTTTTTAAAATAGAAACTAGGTCTTTTTGTCTAAGGCTAAATTCTTATATCAAAGCTTTTAACAGTTCTATTCCATAAATGTCAGGTATGGGTTCTCAAGTATGCTCGCATTCATAAACTAGAGTTCTAAGTACGTTTAGATAGTCGCGTTCGTCTGAAGTCAGTTCGCCTTTGTCCCACAGAGAATCGATCGCTTTTTGAGTTACAATTAATTCCTACTCAGCAGTTATGCGTCGGGGAGGAAATGTTTTGAGTAGTTCGATATAAGCGCTAGAGTTGTTCATGTGAGTACCCTCTATTGAGAAAGTAATATTTTATCATTGTAGTTGAATGATTGGATTTTTTACCGCAGATGAACGCCGATTAACGCGGATATAATTTAGTTAGTTGTCACGGATAAATCTTGAGGCAATTCATCGCGGTTGAAAACTTTGTACCGATCGCAGTACAATCGATCGATATTGCATCTGAGGAATCTCCCATGTCAGAACCGTTTTCCACTGAGATTAGCGATCGCATCTGCACTCACATGAACGAAGACCACGCGAGTGCTGTCGTGCTATATGCTCAAGCATTTGGCGACCAACCGCAGGCAACGGAAGCTCAAATGCTCGCTATTGATGCCAACGGTATGGATTTAAGCGCTAAAGTCAACGACGAAACAGTGCCTGTTAGAGTAAATTTTGATCGCACTTTAAAAGACGCCGAAGATGCTCACCACACTCTCATTGAAATGGTTAAACAAGCTCGAAAAGTTGCTAAGTAGTCAATTGCGTACTATTCTGTTATAGTTTTAACATTTGCAGTACGGACTTTAGTCTGGTTCAATAGTTGTTAAGGACTCAAGTCCTTATGGAAAACCTTTAGTTGTGTTAATTTTATTTAAAAGACTAAAATACATACATACTGCAAAAAAAATTAATAAAGTTTAATTTTACTCTAAAATACCAAATAAAATGACCGATACTTACCCCAAATCCAAAGAATTAGAGGCTGTCAATGGCAGTAAAAATAACCATTTCGACCCACTGGTAAAGCGACTAGATTTGATGATTCGCGCCCGCTATTCGCTGCTGTACATTGTCAGCGCGGAGGAGGAACCGGTCGAAGCCGTAATTGCCCAAGTAGCACTGCAAGTAACTCCCGCGCGCCGGGTGTTGTTCTGGGATCTTGTGCGCGGCTGGGAGGATAACGGTTCTGGGAAAGGTTCGGTAATGGCGGCGCTCGATCGCGTCAGCAAAACTGCTGTTGAAGAATATACCATATTTGTACTGCGGGATTTGCACCCAATTTTGAAATATCCCTACAGCGAAAAAAGCGCGGCGGTAGTGCGAGAATTGCGGAATTTAACGCGAGAATTGAAGCGCAGCAAAAAAACTATAGTTCTTACTTCTCACACGCTGGAATTGCCGGAGGAATTGAAAGAAGAAGTAACAGTAATTGATTTTCCTTTGCCCAACGTCCAAGAAATCGACAGTTTAATTTCCCACGTTGTGGAAAAGCCACAACAGTTGCAAGTTAGCGGGTTAGCAAGAGAACAGTTGGTTAAAGCTTGTCAGGGTTTGAGCCGCGCTAGAATCGAGCGGGTTTTAGCTAAAGCTTTGGCTGCAAAACAGCAAATTAACGAGTCAGATATTGACGGAGTTTTGGAGGAAAAACAGCAAGCAATTCGCCAAACGGGAATTTTGGAGTTTTTCAACTCCAGAGAATCCCTAAAAAGTGTGGGCGGCTTGGAAAATTTGAAACAGTGGGTAAAAATGCGGCAAGATGCTTTTACTGACGAAGCGCGTCGCTACGGAATACCCAATCCGAAAGGCGTTTTGTTAGTAGGAATTCAAGGAACGGGCAAATCTTTATCTGCGAAAACAATAGCCTCAGAATGGCGTTTGCCGCTGTTGCGGTTGGATACTGGGAGATTGTTTGGCGGCGTGGTCGGGGAAAGCGAAAGCCGCGTCAGGCAAATGATACAATTAGCAGAGGCGATCGCACCTTGCGTTTTGTGGATAGATGAAATAGATAAAGCCTTCGGCAACATTATCAGCGGTAGCGACGGCGATTCGGGAACTTCGCGGCGGGTATTCGGCAGTTTGATAACTTGGATGCAGGAAAAAACCAGTCCGGTATTTATTGTCGCAACTGCAAATAACGTCAGGATTTTGCCGGCAGAGTTGCTGAGAAAAGGCAGGTTTGATGAAATTTTCTTTTTAAATTTGCCCTCAGAATCGGAACGGCAAGATATTTTTAAAGTGCATTTGCAGCGACTGCGGCCTACTAGATTGCGCGAGTTTGATTTGGCTGTTTTGGCGAAACGCGCTGAGAATTTTAGCGGTGCAGAAATCGAGCAAGTTGTAATAGATGGATTGTATCGGGCGTTTGGAACGTTTGTAAACGGACAGCGCCGGGATTTGATGACGGAGGATATTTTGAGGTCGATCGAGGATACTGTACCTCTAGCTGCGATCGCGCGATCGCAAATTGAAGATTTGAAGCGCTGGGCGGCGGAAGCGGGCGCGAGAACAGCTTCTAACGATACTCACTTAATTGATGAATTGAAACGCTACAGCCAGCGGCGGAGGGATGCGATCGACAATTAACTTAATTTTGCATCTGTTTGTAGTCAGGACTTTAGTCCTTATTCCTGATTCACCAAAACTTGCTCGGACTCATTTCCTCACTACAAACCCAACCTAAAAATATCCGCATAAATAGAATTTCCCTCAACCATTCTCCCCGCATCCGGCGAATCGTAAACCACTAACAGCGAATTCTGCCCACCCAAATACGAAAACAGCGACAACCCCTCAGCATTGTCCGCCCCCACCTTAAAAGGCAAGTCAAACAATACCTCCAAATCTCCCCCATCTTGTCCAGTAATACTGTCGCCCGATCGCCCTAAAATTCCCTTTAACCGACACACCCTCATCTCTCCAGATAACGTCATCGTCGGCCCGGCTAAAACAATCAAATCTTCCCCATTCCAGCACAATTCTCTCACGCCCAGACCGTTCAAATCAACAAAATGTTTCTTGTAAAATTTCTCTCCTTCCCCAATCGCCTTAAGCCTTAAAACTCCCGGTTCTGCCTCTTCAACTTCTATCTCTAAAATTATTGCCCAACCCCGCAGCACCGGCCCCCGCAAACCGAGGAAAATACGATCGCCCCGCACCGCTAACCCTTCAATATCAAAGCCATTTTCTTTACTCGGAATCGGCACAGATAAATATAGACCGAGGTGGCTGTCATCTTTGAGCGAATCTGTCAGCAAATTGCCCGTTTCTGTCCGCTGAAGGCATCCAACTTTCTGTTCTCTTTGATTGTCTGAATGGGAAATTGACTCGCACAACATTCCGTCTTTCATAGGAAGGCGCGCCAGCAAATAGCGGTTGACTTCTGTCTCGATTTGTGCTAATCTTTCAATGTCTTTTTCGGGGTTTTTGCCTTTAGCTTTTTTGCGTTTTGTGCTGTGAGAACCGACCACCCAAAGATAATCGCTGCAGAAATCAATTCCTTCGATATCGATTTCGCATTCTCCCGAAAGTTCGAGAAAATCTGCGATCGCAAATCTTTGATGTTCTCCAAAAATATGAGGCGCGACAGGCGACAAACGCTCGATCGAAGTCGTTTCATCTGAACCCAACCACAAATTGCCGTCGGGAGTTAAAACAACAGCGGATAAGTCTGTAATAATATCCGCCGCTTCGCTGTTAAATTGCAGCAGCAGCCGACCGAGCAAAAAGGATTCTGGCATAATTATTAGGATCGAAACTATTCTTAGGGTAAGTCATTATAGTTAAACCTGCTTGAAACTGAGATCTTGTCACAGGTGTAATAGTCCGCCGGGAATTCCTTCTCCGTCTCAAAGCTTGCATTCAGTTAAAACAGAAATGTTGCACCATTCTCAATAAAGCTTTTATGGGCCGGCTAGGAGCAACGGCCCACAAGAAAATTTAATTTTTGTGTAACAGGCACCTTGCCTGTTCATCACAGAGGTGCAAGATTTGAGTTAAAACCGACAGAAAACTAAAACAGATATCCTCCTCAAGCCTCATAGCAAGAACTTCCGTTTTGAGATAAGGATTTTTAACCCCTAGCGGGTCAAACAGCAGTCGGCGGTAATTATTCCGCAAACCGAACCTCCACAGACGGATAACACCCTAATTGAAGCATTAACATCGCCGTTACCTTTCGTTACGATAAGGAGACAGAGAGAAAAACCTCTCATTCGTAAAATCAGAGGTAGCCATTATGAACGGTACATTTCGCGTCGGCAACCTGTTTGGGATTCCCTTCTTTGTCAACGCATCTTGGTTTTTAGTTCTGGGTTTAGTAACCTGGCAGTACGGCGGCGCATTAGCTGCCCTGTTTCCCACATTGGGCCCCGTAGCGCCCTGGATGCTGGGATTATTGACAGCGTTACTGTTATTTGCTTCCGTCTTGGCCCACGAATTAGGACACAGTTGGGTAGCCATAAAACAGGGAATTGGCGTGAAATCGATTTCGCTATTTCTGTTTGGCGGACTGGCTAATTTAGAAAGAGAATCTAAAACCCCCGCAGAAGCATTTTGGGTAGCCATTGCCGGCCCGTTGGTCAGCTTATTGTTATCCGGTTTGTTAACAGCGATCGGCATCGGTGCTGGTCTCACAGGCCCCGCAGCCGCCATCGTCGGACTTTTAGCTTCCATCAACTTAGTTCTAGCGTTATTTAACTTAATTCCCGGTTTGCCCCTCGACGGCGGCAACATCCTCAAAGCGATCGTCTGGAAAATTACCGGCAACCCTTACAAAGGTGTAATTTTTGCTAGCCGCGTCGGTCAGATAATAGGTTGGATTGCCATTGCTACAGGCATCTTCGGCAATATTTGGAATCTAGTAATCGGTTGGTTCTTACTGCAAAATGCCGGTCAATCTGCCCAATATGCCACAGTCCAAAATCAACTGGCAGGCCTGACAGCCGCAGATGCTGTGACCCCCGAAAGTCCGATCGTCTCCCAAGACTTGTCCCTCAGAGAATTTGCCAACAACTACGTGATCGGTACCGCTCATACCTGGCGCAGGTTCCTTGCAACAGATGATGCCGGACAATTGGTAGGTGCGATCGACTTAGACGACCTCAAAACCATTCCTACCGGAACTTGGCCCCAAGTTTTAGTCAAAGAACTCCTGAAGCCGATCGAATTTTCCACAACAGTCAAACCAGAATTATCCCTCCTCGAAGTCGTCACCCTTTTGGAACAACTTAAAGTACAAGAACTCCCCGTCATTCGCGAAAATGGTGTCCTCGTCGGACTTGTAGAAAAAGCTGAAATTGCCCGCCTACTACAAAGACGAGCCGAAGCAAACCCTGCTTGATCTTCTCAGATACTTGACCAATAACACCAGTTTCCCCAAAAAAATGCAACTGTAGCCCCGTGCTTCAAACTCTGGTAGTTCTCAGTCATTCCCCATTCTTCAATCGAAAATCGACAATCGACAATCGTATAACAGTTAACCCCCTCGATTTCCCCTTACCAAAAGGGCGATCGGGGGGGTTAACAATAGCTTCAAAAAAGTCACATTCAAACACAAATAGTCCTGGACGCAACTGTCACAATAGTTAAAGATTTTTAAGGTGCCAGTTGCGTCTAGGACTGACTAAATACTGACTAAATTATTAAGCTCCCATCAAGAATGATAATTATTATATAGTCTTTCTCAACTTTCGTGAGGTACGCGGGTGAGCAATTCCATATCTATTCCAAATACCCTGCCGATATTGAAATTATCAGTGTTAATATTTGTTCATCTGCCTTAATCTGCGGTTTGTCTATTAATCCAAAATTTAGGCACTCTTGTCTACTGATTACCTGACCATTCTCAACCGTACCGTACTGTTACTGAGAAAGGCTGTATCAGTTAATCTTGGGCACACCCTACCGCTCAATTTCATTAATCAAATCTATAATTTTTTGATAATCAAAATTATATAGATGATTCATCAAAACTTCCGCAAAAACGTCATTATCGCTGCCGATTTCCTCAATCGTTCTGGCAATCAAGTCGAAGTCTGCCTCACGGACTGCCTGTTTTAGATTGCTCGTCCATTCTGGAGGAACTTTCGGCTTGGAGTCCAGCGTAAATATTGCAGCACTATCAGATATTTTTTCTTGTACCATACTTGAACTTTGCGGTAAATCATTGACTTCAACATATTTATTGATGACTTCACCAGCACCCGCTGCGGTAACAACTTGAATGTCAAACGTGAAGACTGTCCCCTGTCCCAATTCGCTCTCTACAGTAATGTCGCCGCCCATTAATCTTATGAACTCGCGGCTGATGTTTAATCCTAAACCCGTACCTGTTTGAACTTTCTTTTCTGATGAAGTTTGCACCAATAATTCAAATATACTTTCTAACTTTTCCGGGGAAATCCCAACTCCTGTATCGTCTATTTCAAAGCAAATAAAAACTATTTCTTGATGTTCCGCAGTATTTAAACAATCGTTTTTTGTAGGGTTAATTATTCCTGATTCATTTTGCCATACTGTGATTGAAACAGAACCAGATTGGGTAAATTTAATTGCATTATCTAAGAGATTAATCAGCACTTGTCGCAACTTGACATCATCACTTTGCACGTATTGGGGAACATCGGGAGAGCAGTCAATAATTAATTGCAATCCTTTATTTGTCGCCGGAATCTGAAACATATTTTGCACGTCCTCCAGCAAGCGGTACAAGTCAAAAAGTTTGGCGTTGAGTTTCATGCGCCCAGCTTCAATTTTAGATAAGTCTAAGACTTGATTGATCACTTGAAGCAGGTGCTCTCCGCTGCGGCGAATAATTTTGATATTTTCTTTTTCCGGCCAAGTTAAATTAGCGCTTGGTTCCATTAATTGAGCGAAGCCGAGAATGGCGTTGAGGGGGGTTCGCAATTCGTGGCTCATGTTGGCGAGAAAAAGGCTTTTAGTTTTGTTGGCAGCTTCTGCGGCTTCTTTAGCTTGTTGGAGTTCTTGTTCTGCTTGTTTGCGATCGCTCGTATCAATGATTATGCCGTGCCAGACAATATCTCCATTCTCGCGCAATTCGGGTCTAGAATAACCTTGCAGCCATTTGAGTTTTCCCGATGCTGTCACAATCCGCCACTCGTGGGAAAATGGTTCTAGATCGGTGGCACTTTTGACAAGTGCCTCGAAGTAACTGGAGCGATCGTCCGGGTGCATTTGTTCGTAGAGTAAAGCAGAGTTGTTCTGGATTTCCTCCGGCTCTAATTCTTGAATTTCTCGGCACAGAGGGCTGATATATTCCATCTTGACTGAGCCGTCGGGATGCTGCACGAATATGTAAAGCTCTCCGGGAACAGTGTTGGCTAATTTGTGAAACAGAGCTTCGCTTTTTTGCAAGGCTAATTGTGCTTGTTTGCGATCGCCAATATCAATCCCAAATCCAAACAAGAAATCCAGGCTGCCACCTTCGTCGAGTACCGGTGTGCCGTACCACTCGACTAACAAAGTTCGATCGTCCGAAGTGAGAATGCGATGTTCGTTAACCGTTTGCTCCCGCGCTGTTACGCCCGTAAAAATCGAATGTAATCCGGCTCGATCGCTTGGGGGTACAAATGTAGCTAAGTAATCTTTACCTGCAACTTCTGTGGCAGTATAGCCCACAGCTTCCAGCATACTGTTATTCGCCAGCAGGATTTTACCCTCAGAGTCGATCGCCACAAAAAAAATCGGAGAATTTTCGATAATCTTTAAGTTAAAGTCTCGCTCTTGACGGATAATTTTTTCAGCTTGCTTGCGCTCCTCAATTTCGAGCTGCAAGCGGGCATTGATCGAGGCTAGCTCGATCGTGCGATCGACTACTTCAATCTCGAGGGTACGGTTGTAGTCAGCCAATATTTGCTCTGCGTGTTTGCGAGCCGTAATATCTTTAAAAACAGTAAGAACATAAAGGATATTCCCCGCACCGTCAAACACCGGCAGCGCTCGCACTTCCAAACGAATATTTTTCCCGTCTCGGCGAATTTCCATATCTTCAGCAATCACCTCGAAGCCACTCAACGCCCGCACAAACGGCATTTGCTCGGCAGGGTACAGTTGATTAGTGCCTGTTATATAAATTTGATAAGCTTGTGGTAGCTCTTGTGCGGTAGCATCGGGCATTTCTCCCCTGCCCAATATCTGCTCTCCCGCCGAATTCATGAAAATAACTGCGCCGCGCGGATCGATCGCCGAGACTCCAACGGGCAAATTTTCTACCAGTTGGGCAAATTTTTCTTCACTTTCTGCCAAAGCTTGAAAAGACTTTTTAAGTTGAGCTGCCATCTCGTTGAAAGACTGCGCTAATTCGCCGACTTCCTCAAGCCTACTGACACTAACAGCGCGATCGAACTTTCTGGCGGCAATATCTTTAGCTGCTTCGTTGAGCCGCAGCAGTGGCAGCGTTACCCACCTAGCTGTCAGCACTCCAGCAATTGTCGATAGCAGTAGCGCCACCAAACAAAGTAAAATTGTAGTGCGGGTATTTTTGTTAATTTGCCCCATGAAATCGGATTCGGGAACTGCGATCGCAATCAGCCAGTTCAAACCGTAAACATCAGAAAACGGCAGCACTTCCACAAAATATTCCTGCCCGTCTCGACTAAATTTGAGTTGCTGCGGCTGCTTAATGTCGTCCAAGTCCCCGAAGTGTTGGTACAAATATTTAGCTGCGGTGCGAATGACAGGAGTTTGGCTGTCTAAAACATTCAGCCGCTGCATTTGCTGCTTTCTTGGCATCTTTCTAAAGGGTGATTCTTCACTAGAACTGGCAACCAGCAAGCCCGATCGTTCGATCGCGAAAATTTGTCCGGTTTTGCTAAACTTGATGCGATGGAGATATTGCTGAAGTTCCAAGAGCGAAAAGTGTACTGCACTAACTCCCAGCAATTTACCCTTTCGATCGCGAATCGGTTGGCTGGCAGCAATAAAAACAGTCCCAGGAGTAAAACCTTGATAAATGCTCGTCCAAATCGGCTTGTTAGCTGCGACAGCTTCTTTGTACCAGGGCCGGAGGCGGGCATCGTAGACTCCGGGTTCTACCTTTAATTTAGCGGTGCGAGTTCCTAGGCCATCTGTAGCGTAGTATATGTTCTGAGACTTGCTAGACTTGTTCGCCACGACAATTTGCAAGCTGTTATCCGTGGGGTTGCGCCAAATGCCGAGATATTCTCCTGATTTTTCAGCACCGAAGGATATCCATTGAATGCTTTTAAACGATCGCATTTGCAGCCACAGGAACTTCTCTCCCCGAGGCTGCGGCTTTTCTAACTGTAAATTTAATTCACCGCGCTCGATGGCTTCAGCGTTAAGTTGATTTACCCACTGGGTATGTTCAAAAAAAGAAATCAGCTTTTCTTCAACTCTCTTTCCCGTCTCCGCGATCAAATTCTGGGCGAGCTCTTCGACTGCTTTGTCTCCGTTGCGAAATGACAGATACCCGACAATCCCGACTGCTGCGACGATTTGCAGCACAAAAGAGGCCACTAGAAGGTGACGCAGGGAGATTTTTGTTTGGTGTTGAGAAGTTTTACTGGCGAATCGGGGCAACGGCATAGGCTGATGACTAATTGCTCCCTAACACTTTAACTGTTCCAGCCTGTAATTTCACTTACGGGCGATCGAGGTGTTTCCTTGACCTCAAAACCCCTCCCACACAGACACAAATCAGGAGCAAGCACGAGACTTATACAATTTTAGATTTTAAATTTTAGGTCAAATAATTGGGAATTAATGATTAAGCTCGTGCTTTCGAGCTTGGCTACAGTTGCATTCTTTTTTTTCAACTGGTATGACGCACTGTTAGCTGAGAATACCTCAGCCATTTTCTTGCTTTGGTGGATTTCCTAGCTCAACCAAACCTAATTCTTCCTTCAAACCTCTTCAGTTCATCAATTACATCCGTTAAATCCCGTACACAATTGGCGGCAGAACATCCATCAATTACATCCGTTAAACCCCGTACACAATTGGTGGCAGAACTTCTCTTTAACAGGTACGCGGAAAATCCCCCGCTTGTCCACACGGATATAGCGAGGGGCGAGAATAGGTATTCTCGGAAAATATAAAGTAGTGGCAGTGGCTTTTGTCCAGCCATTGCCATCTATAGAAGACATACTATTTTAGGCTCACAGAAAGATTTCCGAGCCAATTCTCTGCTTGCAGTCAATGCTTGAAGCCAAACCAACCAGTTCAAGCAAGAAGTCAAAGCAAGTCGTAAAAGCCTAGGATTCTTCTTCTTCTCTATCGATTTGGCGCAGGTGAATGTGCTTGCGTCCCAGAGAGATTTCAAATTCATCTCCCGGCTGGAGTTCCATCTGTTTGGTGTAGGCAGCTCCAATCAGTAAGTTGCCGTTAGATTGAACGCTAATCCGATAGCTGGCAGAGCGTCCGCCGCGTCCATTGCCGTTTTGCTTCCCGTCTAGCTGAATGCCTTCTGCATCAATCAGCGCATTCAGGAATTTCATCATGTTTACCCGTTCTACGCCGTTCTTAGTAACGGTGTAGTAGCCACAGGCTCTAGCTTTTTCTTCCTTGGTAAGGTTCTCTAGGTCTTTGACCTTTTTGATCAGATCTTCGCCTTCAAGGGGTTCGATATTTTTCTTTTTAGCCATTTACTGAGTCCTGAAATATTCAACTGGTGTACGGATTTTTTCTCGGTTGGTTTTTGGTTTGACCAAGAAACTTTAGCTTTATAGCTGGTCGTAAAACCATATTACACCGATCGGCTCAATTGTTAACCACTATTATCTAAATATTTTTAACAACCTGTAGTCTTTCTTGAGGAGTAGCTGCAGCCGGTGCGAGCAATCTCTAAACTCGGTAGCATAAGCTATCAGCTATCAGCTAGCTGAATATTTGCCCCGCTCTTAAAATCCCATGAAGTTAACCACACGCGGACACTACAGTGTCAAAGCATTACTGGATCTAAGTTTGCAACCTCGCTTTGGCCCGACATCGGTGAAATCGATAGCGAAGCGACAGGAGTTACCCGCTCCGTATCTAGAAAAATTGCTGATTGAAATGCGACGAGCCGGTTTAGTCCAATCTGTTCGGGGTTCCCAAGGAGGATATCAATTAGCCCGCCAGCCAGCTCAAATCTCTTTAGGACAAATCTTAGAGGCTGTAGGTGAAACTATTGAACCTTTACCTCGACATTTTCCAGATGCGACGCAAGCAGAGGACTGGGTAACATTCAGTTTGTGGAACCGATTGCACAAAAAACTTGCCGAAGCGCTGTACAGTATTTCCCTCGAAGACTTATACTATGATGTCCGCAGTTGGCAAGCGGCTCTTGGGGAAGAAACTAGCTTTATCATTTAAATGGTAAGTTCATTCATTCGATCGCCAGCAATCACACATGGACGCAACACTTGTTACTTACTTTGGCGGCTGTCACTGCGGAGCTGTCCGCTTCCGTGTCGCCGTTGACAAACACGAAGCATCAGATTGCAACTGCTCTATCTGCAAAAAGAAGGGATTTTTGCACCTCATTGTGCCGCCGGAACGTTTTACCTTGCTCAGTGGCCAAGATGTTTTGACCACCTATACATTTAATACAGGAACTGCTCAACATACTTTCTGCCGAATTTGCGGCATTCACTCGTTCTATCGCCCCCGATCGCATCCCGATCAATTCGATGTCAACGTCCGCTGTCTTGACGGCGATGCCATCAAACACTTTGAGATTCTACCCTTTGACGGTGTTAATTGGGAGGAGAACGTACACTTGCTCCGCGACGAAAGTAATCTCAGCAGTTAAAATTGCTGCTAAAAAATTAAAGTGCCCAAAGGTAGCAGCACTTAAAACCTGCGCTACCCTGACGCTCGCTCCTGGCCGGACGGACTATCAAGTTTGACAAAATATATAATGATGCCGCATGAATTTCCTGTTTTGATTTTAGCTGCGGTGTTGGATTATTCGATCGGCGATCCTTGGGGTTGGCCGCATCCCGTGCAGGCGATGGGTTGGGCGATCGACCGCTATACTAGACTTGTCTTTAATATATGGAATAATCCCGCAGGCCAAATGCCTGAAGCAGCGGATCGTCCCGCTGGCGAGCAGCACAAACTGCTGCTACGATGTGCTGGTACAATACTAGCGATCGGGCTGATTGTAGGCAGTTATACTGTCAGTTGGTCGATCGTCCAAGCTGCTAGTTGGGTGCATCCTCTTTTAGGTATTGCCATACAGACCATTTTGCTGGCAAGCTGTTTTGCAGGTCGCAGTTTGAGGGCGGCTGCAGAGGACGTGCTAGCACCTTTAAATGTTGGAGATTTAGTCAAGGCGCGAGAAAGGTTGAGCCTTTACGTCGGCAGGGATACCGAAAACTTATCCGAGTCAGAAATTCTGCGAGCATTGTTAGAAACTGTAACAGAGAATGCAGTCGATGGCGTGACAGCACCGCTATTTTATGCCTTACTTGGGTTCGCTCTGCCGCATCTATTATTAAGTGTTACCGGTTCGCCGATCGATCCTAACTCGATGTGGGCGAGTGCTATAGTCCCCTTGGCGATCGCTTACAAAGCAGCCAGCACATTAGATTCTACGATCGGCTACAAAGAAGCGCCCTACACAGATTTAGGATGGTTTAGCGCCAAACTAGAAGACGTGCTGACGTGGATTCCTTGCCGGCTAACAGTGATTACTTTAGCCCTTATATCAGGCAAACCGATTTACATTTGGCAGATTTGTCAGAGAGATGCTGTTAAAGATGCCAGCCCCAATTCCGGTTGGAGCGAGTGCGTTTACGCCGCCATCTTGGGAGTGCAACTAGGAGGTACTAATTCCTATCGCGGAGTTCTCAAACACAAACCGCTGTTAGGCAAGCCGGTTCACCCTATCACAGCGCCGCTAATTTGCCAAGCATTGCAATTAACTCGGTATTGCTTTCTGATTTGGTTGGGACTATCATTGCTTTTTTATACCTTATTAGGTTTGAGCCGCTAACTGATGACCTCAGCCGAACAGTCCAAGAGGCATAAATAACTTATTTCTGTCATTGTTCGCCATCGGCTAAGCAATCGCAGCATCTGCTTTTCCTCCGTTCGGGCTAAGTCCAGCAGAAGACAGAGATCCGCCACCGACAGCACCAAAAAAAGTTTTGACTTGAGTTCAAACCCCCAGATTCATCTGTCAAGTCAATAATCTCAAATCTCAAATCTCAAATCTCAAATTGTTCGATATGCCAACAGCCAACAATTAGCTCGCAGCAACCCATGACTAAAATTATCCAAATTTTATCCCCTGATGAAGTGAGGCGCACTCTCACCCGCGTCGCTTCCCAGATTGTCGAAAAATCAGGGAATCCCTCGGAGTTAGTGTTGTTGGGGATTCATAGTAGAGGAGTGCCTTTAGCTCAAATTTTGGCAGATCAAATTGAAGTTCTCGAACAAGTCAAAGTACCCGTGGGCGCTTTAGATATTACCTTTTACCGAGATGACTTGGATCGAGTTGCGATGCGGACACCGGCTAAAACAGAAATTCCTTTCGATTTGACGGGCAAAACTGTGGTGTTGGTAGATGACGTTATATATAAAGGCAGAACGAGTCGAGCGGCTTTGAATGCGGTCAACGATTACGGGCGGCCGGAGAAAATTTGGTTAGCGGTATTAGTCGATCGCGGCCACCGAGAAGTCCCGATTCAGCCGGATTTTACGGGTAAAAAGTTGCCGACTGCAAAGGAAGAACAAGTTAAGGTTTACGTTCAAGATCTCGACGGGCGCGACGGAGTAGAGTTAATTAAGGGTTGATATCGTTGACTTTTGCATGGGAATAATAATTTTTGGAGGGCAGTGCGATCGTCCCCGCACAGCGCCCGTCATCTCAGAAGCGAGCAGATATAATGTGGAATTGATTAAGGGTTGATATCGTTGACCTTGGCATCAGAATAATAATAATTTTCCGAGTGCAGTGCGAGCTTAACAGATCGCGATCGACCAAATTTCTAGTTGGCGATCGCACTTGCTACCTCACAAACCAGGTTTATTCCGATATTTTTCGTTACTTGTCGCAAATTTTTCGTAGAAACCGGGTTTCTAGCCCCCATCCGTCTAGGACTGGTATCTGGGAAGAAACCTGGTTTTTAGCCAGAGCGCGGAGCGTCGTGATTAATGTTAAATCGGCAGTGCAGGAGTTGAACCTGCCTGGGGCGAATTATGAGTTCGCTGCCTAAACCGCTCGGCCAACTGCCGTTAAATCGATTTCTTCGACTTAACTCAAAATGAATTATAACATAATTTCTCAGTCCGTGCTAGAACTAGAGAACAAAAATCAAAATCTTTAGATCTGCTGAGTCCCGATCGCCTGTTAGCCAATGTGCTGGAGCCGATCGACCGGACAAAGCAGTTTCTAGGGCTCGGCATAAACTTATAGGCAATGGCAGTGAATTCGACGGTAGTGCTGACTCTAATTCTGCTCGCTCTAATGTTTGGAGCAGGCGTGACGAGTTCTGTTTGGGGATTTACTATAGGTCGCGAAGCCTTGCAAGGAACGACTCAACCCGATGTTCGTCCCAGCAACAATGCGGGCAGCGGCAAGCCTGGAACGACGGCTAGCAAAGACCAAGTGAGCATTTTGAAAGAAAAAGACATTCTCACAACCGTCAAAGCACGGATAGAAGGTCGCGATCCCGAAAAAACGGCCGGGGCAAATACTAAAACAGAGAAGGCAAGCTCTAAACCAGCCGCAGCCAAAAAACCCGCTGCACAAAATGCTAGCGCCAAGTTTCCTCTGAACAGTCGCGACGGGGGAATAACCCTGGAAGTGAGCGCGGCCAGTCAGCGCAACAATTCCATGCTGCTAGACGTGAGCATGAAAAATGAAGGCTCGCAAGCTGTGAGGTTTCTCTACAGTTTCTTGAACGTCACTGACGATCGCGGCCGGGCCCTGAGCGCGACTGCCGAGGATTTACCGTCGGAACTCCCCCCCAACGGGCAGGTGTTTTACGGTACGGTGAGTATTCCCACAGCTTTGCTGGAAAATGCTAAAGAAGTTTCGCTGACGCTGACAGATTATCCAGGTCAAAAACTTCAGTTGCAAATATCTGGCATTCCAGTGGCGAAGTAAAATAAAAGAAGACCAAACCTGTAGAGGGATTCTCAGGTTTGATCGAGAAAGTTTTTTTAGGGAGCATTGTGTCACTTTTAGGGGCGAGAGTGCAGGAGATATCTGATTTACCCGCGATGAGTTCGACAGAGGTGCTGTCGCGGTTGCTGTCAGTGCTGTTGCTGATTGCGATTAATGCTTTTTTTGTGGCGGCTGAGTTTTCGATGGTGACGGTACGCCGATCGCGCATCAATCAGTTAGTGGAAGCTGGCGACGTTGCAGCTTTAACTGTGCAATCTTTGCAGCAAAGTATTGAGCGATTGCTCTCGACAATGCAGTTGGGAATCACTCTTTCTAGTTTAGCTCTCGGCTGGATTGGGGAAAGTACGATCGCCGTGCTAGTCCGAATGTCTATCGGCTATTTGCCGCTGCCAATTTACATCAAGTCGGCGATCGCCCATTCTTTTAGCATCTCAATAGTAACTTTTTTGTTGCTAGCTTACCTGCAAATCGTACTGGGCGAACTCTTTCCCAAATCTGTAGCGTTACTGTATTCCGAACAGCTAGCCAGAACTTTAGGACCTCCGAGTTTATTGATTGCCCGTGTGTTCAAGCCCTTTGTGTCGTTTCTCAATCAATCTACTCGATCGCTCTTGCGGTTTGCGGGCATCGAATACGATCTAAGGCATCGCCCGGTTACTCCCGAAGAACTGCAATTAATTATAGCTACTTCCAGCGAATCGAGCGGCTTGGAAGCTGAAAAGCGAGAATTGCTCAACAACGTGTTTGAATTTGGCGAAGTTTGGGTAGAAGAAGTAATGGTGCCGAGGCCTAGCATTGTTGCACTTCCCAAGACAGCAACCTTTCAAACTTTGCTCGACGAAATGGCGATTTCTCACCATTCCCGCTATCCCGTGACGGGAGATTCTTTAGACGACATTATTGGGATTATTGGCTTCAAACAACTTGCAAAACCCCTAGCTGAAGGTTTGCTATCTCCCGACACGCCAATTTTACCTTGGATGGATTCGGTGAGGTTTGTGCCGGAGATGATGCTGCTGGGGGAACTGCTGCCTTTGATGCAGAGTTCGTCGGAAGAAATTGCGATCGTAGTCGATGAATTTGGCGGCATTTCCGGGTTAGTGACGCTGAGGGATTTGATTGCGGAAATTATCGGCCGCAGCTACGAGTCACCCGACAGTAAAGAAATTGCTTTGCAAGTATTGGACGATCGCACTTATTTAGTGCAAGCGCAGTTAAATGTAGATGATGTGAATCAAATATTGAATTTGGATTTGCCAGTAACTGACGAATATCAGACAATCGGAGGTTTTCTGAGCTATCAGTTGCAAAGAATGCCGGCTGTGGGGGAAGTTTGGCGCGGCGACAACGTAGAACTTACGGTTGTTTCTGTGTCCGGGCCGCGGTTGGATCAACTTCAAATTCACTTGTTGGAAGGGGCTGCGGGCGATCGAGCTTTGAGTGCAGTTGCAGCAGCGGATGAGGAAGTTGTGGGGCAAGGTCGAAAGAATAGCGGGTTGAGTAGTGTGGGAAAATTTTCTCATTAAGATTTTGATGAAAAGGGCTATCGAAATAGGGCAACTTTTTATACCAAATCTGAGTTAGCAACCCCGTTTATTCTTTAGTCTCTTAGAGAGAAACGAGAGTTGAGGGAGAAGCAATTTCAACCGCCGACTCGGAATACAGTTTAAGCATAAGCCACCGGATCTTTCAGCCCCAATTCCTCAAAAGCCGCCCGCCGCAGCCGACAAGAATCGCAAACGCCGCAGGCATTTTCCCCGCCTGCGTAGCAAGACCAAGTTTGCTCCCAAGGTACTCCTAATTTGTTGCCTAATTGAATAATTTCTGTTTTTTTAAGTTCGATCAAAGGTGTTACAATATTAATAGCATTTCCTTCTCGACCCTGCTTTGTTCCTAACCGAAATACTTCCTGCATGGCTTGGATGTAATCGAGGCGGCAGTCGGGATATCCAGAATAATCTAAAGCGTTGACACCGATGTAAATGCGCTCGGCTTCTAGAGTTTCTGCGTAGGCGAGGGCAAAGCTGAGAAAGATCGTGTTTCTAGCAGGAACGTAGGTAATTGGGATGTTTTGGGACATTTCTGCAAGATTGCGATCGATCGGCAATTCCATCTCATTATCCGTCAAAGCGGAACCGCCCCAAAGCGTCAGGTCAAAGTTTACTATCTGATGTGCCTTAACGCCTGCACCAAGTGCGATCGCCCTTGCTGATTCCAACTCCCGCCGATGCCTTTGCTTGTAGTCAAAGGAAATCGCGTAACACTCGCAGCCGTCGGCTTTGGCTTGATACAAAACTGTTGAGGAATCCAGCCCTCCCGACAATAAAATAACTGCTTTCACTTAAAACATCCTCAATAAAATTAGCTTTTATATTTATATCAAATTAGTCGCAAATTGACAATAATAATAGTTGTGTAGAACATCTAAATGTAGCTTAGGCACTGCACAGCTTACCTAAAAATTAACTGCTTCCTAGGCTCTGCCTGGGAACCGAGATTTAGAGGCTCTGCCTCGCATTACGGCCAGGAAAATTGGATGCAGAGCCTCCAGATATACGTTACCAGGCAGAGCCTAGTAACGAGTATAAAGAAAATTCATCTTTTGTAGAACAGACAAGATGCCTGTTCTTGAGATTGATGCAGGATGTCAGATTTAAGTTGCTAATAAATCATCGAGTTCGCGGTAATCTGGCAAAGTTGTATCAATTTTAATGCCCTGCCGCAAAACTGTGCGATCGCCCTGCGCTCTAGATAACAATTCGCTGAAATTCCGCGCCTTAAACAAAATCAAATCTGCAGGTAAACCCACTGCAACTCGTCCTAAATTCGGCAATCCTATTAAATCGGCTGGAGTCTTTGTAACTGCACAGGGCCAGTCTCCATAAGGCCTATCTAAATGAGCGATGCGGACTGCCATATTAAAAACTTCCAAAACATCATGGTCGCCAAATCCGTAAAACGGATCGCGACAATTGTCGCTAGCAACTGCAACGGGAATTCCTGCTGCTTTGAGTTCGTGCAGCAGTGTCACTCCCCGCCAGCGCGGTGTATGCTGAGATTCTCGGTCTTGCAAGTAAAGGTTGCACATCGGCAAGCTGACAATGCCGATATTTGCTTCCTTGACTAATTCCAGAGTTTCTGTTACTAAATCTGAGGGTTGTACGGCTAAACTACAGCAGTGTCCGCAGATAATTTGACCGGAAAATTCATGGCGGATGGCGGTTTTTGCGACTTCCCGCAATGTTACTGATTCTGGATCGTCGTTTTCGTCGGTGTGGAAGTCGAGGTTTAAATTTCGTTCTTTGGCTAAGGCAAAAACTCGATCGAGTTGTTTGTCTAAGTCGGGGTTCATATAGGCGACGCCGCCGAGAATGCCGCCAATTTGGGCAATGCGATCGGCTAATTTTTCGCCTGCGGGTGTCAGGTAATAGTCGAGGGAAACCAGGGAAGCTGCTTGTAAGATCAGCCGATCGCCCCATTCGGCTTGCAGCGCTTCAAATACTCCCAAACTAACGGTTCCCTGTTCGCCCGCGCTGTCGATGTGAGTCCGGATGGCCTTGGTTCCGCGGGCGTAGCTGCACTTTAGGCCAAATTCCATTCGCCGGTAAACATCCTCTGCATTCCAGTTTTTTTTGGCATCAGCGCACACTGCTTCGATCGCGCTGGCAAAAGTTCCATCGGGATTGGGCGATCGTTCCCAAATGTGGCCTTTGTCTAAATGGGTGTGCATATCCACAAAACAAGGCCAGATTAAGCCGCCCTGCAAATCTACAACTGAGATATCTCCAGAGGAGGATACAGGTTTTGTACCTGCTGGGATGATTTGGGCGATCGTACCCGCTGCAATTTCGATATCCACCAAACAAAAATTGTTCTCACTCCCCGTTGTCGCCCCAGTAGAAGCTGAGGGCGCGAGCGATTTCATCTCTAGAAGAGACGCGGGTACGCGACCATTTTTGAGCAAATAATTAGATGTACTTGGCAACATTAATTTTGTGAGTTAGTATTTTGTTGATAATTACTGGCTACCAGTTGTAACTATAACAACCCTTGCAGGAATTGTGAACATCTCTCTTTTCCTCTTTCTCTCTTTTCTAGATTCTCTACGCCCTCTGCGCCCTCTGCGGTTAGTTAAACAAATATCAGGCAGAAAGAAAATATAAATGCTAGAGAAACTTGGATTAAATAGGTAGCTTTGCTGTTGGTACTCCCGCCCTAATCACTGAAGCACTTATGCAAAATTTTTATATTTTCAGGACAGCGCGAAAATCAGCGTCACGAGTTTGGCTATGCCGGATACTTCCACAGCCTGAATCCTTTTGCTATCATAAATCACTGCTTCAAATTGCAATTTCACTTTCAATTAACAGCAGCATCCATAGCAATATCCAAAAAAAACTGTGTCAAAACCCAAGCATATAGTTTTAACATCCCATCCCGACAGATCTGGCACAAAACCTCATCCCATTTACTGGGGAGAAATCGATCCGCTGAAACGGGGGCCTGTGATTGGTAGCCTCACCAAATCGTCTCACCGGAATGCGATCGGCACTCATTCGGGTTCCTACTCTGTTTATCGCGCGCTAGCAGTTGCCAACGGCGCACTCCAAGCAGATCACCGCCCTGATTTTACCAACACCTCTCCAGCCGCACACATCGGGCCGCACCCGAGTTGGGGCGATCGCAATTTGATTGTTTCTCTCGATCCCTTTGGGGGTTTGGTCAGCGAAGTTTATACTTCATTTATCCAGCAGGGATACGATATTCGACCGACAATTGCGGTCACTAAAGCTCACATTAATATGCCGGAATTGCAAGATGCTATCGCTAAGGGGCGGGTGCAAATTGATGGCAAAATAGTCAAAGCAGGTGGCAATTTAGCAGTCACTAAAATTGCGATCGACCCGGTTTGGTATTTGCCGGGAATTGCGCGGCGGATTGGGGCTCAAGAAAGCGTTCTCCGCCGTGTCCTGTTCGAGCAAACAGGCGGAATGTTCTCGGATTTAGTGACGCGGCCGGACTTGCACGTTTTCTTGCCACCAATTGGCGGAACTACGGTTTATATTATTGGCGATGTCGCGAATATTTCTGACCCGGATAAGCAGTTGGCGGTACGGGTACATGATGAATGCAACGGTTCTGATGTCTTCAGTTCCGATATCTGCACTTGCCGCCCATATTTGGTACACGGGATGGAAATTTGCATCCAAACGGCACAATCAGGCGGTTCTGGGGTAATTGTTTACTTCCGCAAGGAAGGGAGAGCTTTGGGGGAAGTGACTAAGTTTTTGGTGTACAATGCCAGAAAACGGCAGGAAGGCGGCGATCGCGCTGATGCCTATTTTACGCGCACTGAATGTGTTGCGGGAGTTCAAGATATGCGGTTTCAAGAACTAATGCCAGACGTGCTGCACTGGTTGGGGATCTCTCGAATTGACAGTTTAGTTTCTATGAGCGATATGAAATACAATGCGATTATCAATTCTGGCATTCAGGTGGTCGATCGCATCCCCATTCCTGAAGATTGGATTCCCGCAGACGCACAAGTCGAAATTGTCGCCAAAAAAGCCGCCGGCTACTACACGCCTGACCCTGTGCCAGATGCTACAATTCTTGCAGAAGCGATCGGACGCGATTTAGGAGATTGAGAGGGCAAAGACGCGACCGATGGGACGCGAACAATCGCGTCTTTGCTAAACAAAATTTATTGCTGGTTTTTGATCAGTCAGGGTAGGTTATGGCTAATTTGCGTTCTAGTGTGATCGTAAAAACAGATATTTGCGGATATACCGTCAGAGTCAAAAAATTATCTCAGTCGGACTTAAGTAGTTTGTTAAACGAGCATAAAAATTTTGTTTCAGATATTAGCACCAGAAATGAAGGTAGCGTGATTAAAGGGGAAGGCGATTCATTTTGGATAATTTTTCCCAGCGTCACAGCAGCGGCAGTAGCAGCCATAGAAATGCAGCAAGAATTGAGAGCGCAACAATCTAGCAAGGCGAACGACGAACGATTGGCTATTCGCGTGTCGATTACATTAGGAGATGTCTTGCATCAAGATAAAGATATCTTTGGCGATACGGTTAATTTAACAGCGCGCATAGAATCAGTAACTCCGCCGGATGAAATATATTTGTCCCAAGCAGCATGGCTGGCGCTCAACAAAGCAGAAGTGCAAACGTCTTTTGTCAACGAGTTTTCTTTGAAAGGGATGAGCGAACCTGAAAAAGTATACAAAGTTGACCAAAGTTACAAAACGCGAATCATCAAGAATCAAGCAATAATTAAAGCAGATTTGAGAGGTTTTATAGCTTATCAAGAATCTAATTCTATCAAAGATGTGGAATATTTGCTCACCAACTTTGATACTTTTGAAAAAACTATTTGCGAAGAATACGGCGGCACAATTCGGAGTATTGTTGGTGATTCGCATTTGTTGACTTTCCCGGAAGCTCACTCAGCCTTAGCGGCAATGGAAAGTCTGTGCGAGAATTGGAAACTTTTTATTAACGCCAATCAAATACCTTGTGGCTTGTCGGTGGGAGTTGCTAAGGGGAATCTATATATATTTAGGTCTTGCACTTACGGAAAAGATATTCACATAGCCGACAGGCTGGAAGATTTAAGTAAAATAGTATCTCCGGGAAAAGAAAAAAACTCGGTGATAGTTTCCGATCACATAAAACGCGAAGTCAGCGGGTCGAAGTGGGAATATAAGTTGATCAAAATCGATAAAAATGCGATTTTAGATAATCTTTTAGATTACAGTCAGTTTGACTTTTTTCGAGAAAACGATGTTTACCGCTGTTTGGTGGTATGAAGTTGCAAAATATTGAAATTGAGACTGTAGAATATCTGAGAACGCCGGCTGCTATTCGCCAAAAGTGCGATCGGCTTTTTGATTTAGCCTGCCTGGACAAACTTCGCTACTTCCGCGTAGATTTATCCCAACTCGACAAAGCAGCAAATTATGTAATTGACACAACGCGCCAAAATTATCCCGATTTTAACATTCCCTTTCACAGTCGCTGGCGACATTTTGAGGCCGGCAACTTGTCGCGACTCGCCGAATTGGATGCAGCTTTAGCAGAATTTGCACCAGTTGAAAAAGCTAAGATCAAATTTGATTTAGCAATTATCAGCGTTTTGCTTGATGCCGGTGCTGGTGCAGATTGGCAGTATTGCGAACCAGAAACCGGGCAGGTTTACCGCCGTTCTGAAGGGTTAGCAATAGCCAGCTTGCGGATGTTTTGTCAAGGTGTTTTTTCCAGCAATCCCGCTTTTCCTTGGCAAGCTAATTATCGCGGACTTTCTCAATTAAAACTAGAAACCTTAGCTGCGGGATTTCAGGTAAGTAGAGACAATCCGCTAGTTGGTTTAACAGGCAGATTAGAATTATTGCAGCGTTTGGGAAATGCGATTTGCCAGCATCCATTATTATTTGGCACCGAAAACCCGCGTCCCGGCAATTTAGCAAAATACTTGCTCGACAGTCAGGTTTCTGGAGTCAACACTGTGAATGCTGCGATCGTATTGAGCGCTGTTTTGGCAGGTTTTGGGGAAATTTGGCCGGGAAGATATGCAATTGGTGGCGTTAATTTAGGCGATGTTTGGCGGCATCCGGCTTTAACAGGAGAAAATCTGGGAGATGAATTCGTGCCGTTTCACAAACTCTCGCAGTGGTTGGCTTATTCGCTGTTGGAACCGCTGCAAGAACTTGGTTTAGAAGTCGCCGGATTGGATGAGTTAACGGGATTGCCGGAGTACCGCAACGGCGGTTTGTGTTTGGATATCGGGCTGCTGCAGGCAAAAGATTCGGCTATTTTTGAGCAGAGTTACTTGCCAGGTTCGGAAGTTATAGTAGAATGGCGATCGCTCACTGTCAATCTTTTAGATAAAATTGCTGCAGCTATTCGAGAAAAGCTGCATTTGAGTGCGGAACAATTGCCGCTGGTGAAGATTTTGCAAGGAGGAACTTGGGCGGCGGGGCGGAAGATTGCCGCCGAATTGAGGGCTGGTGGACTGCCCCCAATTCAGATTCAAAGTGACGGCACTGTGTTTTAGAAGCAAGAAGGAAGAGAGAAAATTATCCCCTCTTCCAACTTAAAATTCAAAATTCAAACCTGAAAACTATACCTCACACTACACTCCCAACAAGCTGCTTAGCGACAAGTGCGATATTTGACGTGATAAACTAAACCGCGATGAGCCAAATCGAAGGAGTCAACGGTGGCCATGCCGGTACCGCGGGCTGTCATTGCAGCATTTACTCTCATATTTACACTGTCACCACAGCGAGACCAAACATTCGCTACAGTGGCTAAGCTATCTCGAACATTGTAGTTAGTTTCACCGCTGAGATTCCGATTAAAAATGGGGCCGCGGGTTCCAGCGAAAAAGTATTCTGCTCGCAGGTTGCCTGTGGTTTTGGGTGCAACGTAGCCGCGATAATCAGCATCGTAGATAGAAATTTGGTAGCCTTGGGGTACTTTGATAGGAATGCTCAGATTGCAGCTTTTTCTGCTTTCTGTTGAGACATTTCCCAGGGCTGCAAACTTATCAAATAGGATGGTGAGTTCTTGACCGTCGGGGCTGACGCTGACGCTGGCGGAGCGATCTGGGCAACCGCTACCGCCGTAGCTTGCACCTAAAATTTGAACTGCCGGATTAGCCAAGGCGGGGCTGATAGAAGCAGTCATTAATGCCGTAGCTAGCAATAGTTTTACAAACTTCATGGATGTTCTCCTTAATAGTTCACTTGTGTGTTAGGAGCACCCTAAAAAATTGGAACTGAATTTAGGTAAGGTTTTTTACACTTGGATATGGTCACTTTCATGTGGAAAGATGAAAAGCCAGTTAAGCCAAGCTTATGACCTCATGTGCTGTTCCTATTCAGGTTTTTTCGATTAGTGAATTAATCGAAAAAAATATTTTCTGCTGATACTTCTTAAGATTCGTATCTGTTGATGAAAGTTCCGGAAGATTCCAGTGCTTGAATCCGGATATTTTTTAGTGGGCTTGGACGAAGTGCCAGACAGCTAGACCGGTCGGGAGGCTTTTGGAGCGGGATATGCGTTCTCATGAAGAGCGCGGGAAGAACAGGAAGCGAGAAAATTAATTTATTGTGATTTTTAAACCTCGCATTATTTAGTGTCGCGGTGTGCAGATGAAAGGCAAGTCTAGGAGCAAAATTTATTGGCGCAGTATTCGTGTTTGCAATACGGGTTTGATATAAGTAGTCCAGAAGGAAGGGGCTACAGAAACCTATTTTTTTGCGTCAAGAAAGCGTTGATGGCTGATAAGTTAGAATAAAGCAAATTAATTATTCAAAAAAATGAGTGCTAAAGTTACTGTCATTGACCATCCTTTGATACAGCACAAGTTAACTCTCATGCGGCAAACTAAAACGAGTACGGCGAAATTTCGCCAATTGCTGAAAGAGATTGGGATGCTGCTAGCCTATGAAGTGACGCGAGATTTGCCGCTAAAATACGAACTAATAGAAACGCCGATCGCCAAAATGAATGCACCGGTGCTGGCTGCAGAAAAGAAAATTGTTATTATTTCGATTATGCGCGCAGGTCAAGGACTGTTGGATAGTATTTTAGAGCTGATTCCCTCTGCGAGAGTAGGACATATTGGTTTGTACCGCGATCCGACAACTCGGATGGCGATCGAATATTATTTCAAAGTTCCCCAGGATATCGAACAGCGAGATGTTTTAATTGTCGATCCGATGTTGGCTACTGGTAATTCAGCAGTCGCGGCAGTGGATAGGCTTAAAGAAGTTAATCCGAAGTCTATTAAATTTTTGTGCTTGCTGGCGGCACCGGAGGGACTTAAGCACTTTCACGAACAACACCCTGACGTGCAGATTTATACGGCTGCAGTTGATGAGTGTTTGGACGAACACGGCTATATTGTACCCGGACTGGGAGATGCAGGCGATCGGCTTTACGGCACTATGTGAATTTAACAAAATGATTTTGGGCTGTATATGTCAATACATTCATTTAAAAATAAGTTTACTAACATAACTATTGGTTTGATAGTGCCAAACAATGTAAATTGTAAGATTTTAATATCAGCCAAAGCCTATATACAGCAATGGTTGTAGAATTTTCTTACATTATATTCGTAAATTGCATTGTCTCAATGTATTTACTGCATTTTATGGTTAAAATCTCTGCCTTTAGTGTAATTAATCGCAGGAATTAATTCATAAAATAGATGTAAGACGTTAACCGTTTGCGATCGACTACTAACAATTTTTGTACGAGGAAAAAACAATGGAGACTACAGCACAGAAGGAAGCCCCCGATCAGCCTGTTGAGGAAGTGAAAATTAACAATATCAACAGTTTGGAGTTTGAGCTTTGGGCTAAAGCAGTCAAACGCCAGATGATTGCAGCACTCTCTAAAAAGGGCGCGATTTGAGAGTTATGGATTTTTTGTGTGCAACTTGTGTTAATTAGATTAACAAAATTTTTGTCTGCATTGTTGTTCAAGAGCGATAAGGGGCAAGGGGAAGAGTTTTGAGATTGGGCTTCTCGATGAGTTGCGAGAGGGGGAGAAGAAAGCATTTTCCTTTTTCCTAGTTTTGGACGCATGGGTGCCAGGAAACCGGGTTTTTTTACGAAAATACTTCTGTTGCAATCGGCAGAAATGGTAAAAAACCCCGGTTTCTTTGTGTCAAGAGTGCCTCCGGGACTGTTCTATCTGCCGAATGCTTTCTGCCACATTACGATCGCTTGTCAACCGCCGCCAGCAAGCGCAGACTTCCGTCTTGAATCTGCACTGCTTTCACCGTTCCCACAGCAACTCTTTGTTGACCGTTAGCCATCGCTACCTCAATCTTAATTTTGGGGTCAGCCAGTAATCCCAGCCGCCCCCAGAGCCACTTAACTTGAGTAGCAGGAAAAGAGCGCACTTCTACATCTGAAAAAGGCGAATTAACCCAGCGGCTACCATCGTAAAAACTCGCTACTTGCACCTGATACCAAACTTGTTCTCCCGCCAATTTTAACTCGTTGTTCGGTTCGGGTTCCAGCCACTCAGCGGGATTGACACTGTTAATTAAAGTAGCAGAACCCATAATTTGACTTTTGTGGGCTTCTAAACTTTCAGCCTGAGAAACTGCTTCCTGAAGTTTGTTGACCAAATTCCGAATTCGACTTCTTGTTTCGCTGTCAGTATCTGATTGCTGGTCGAGCCAATTCATCGCCTCGCGAGCTCCGTCTTGAGAAGCTACAATCAGAGCACCCCAAGCCTTGACATCGGCGTCAGCGGCATTCACTCTCAAGGCGGCGTCTATGCGGTTCCAGATCCGCCCGCTGTCATTTTTGAGGGTTGTGGCTATTTCGTTACTGTTGCTCGGATCGGCTTCAAATACTTGCAAAGCTTCGGCCCAACGGCCGTCGATCAATTCTGCGAGAACTTGTTGACCGGGACTGGCCCAAGATGCGATCGCCTGAGCCCGAGTAATTTTAGCGTGAAATTCGATCGTTTCTAGCTGAGCTTGCGCGACTGCGGGCCAATTTTTGCCAGCTTTCCCCTTCGCCAAACGCATGACATTTAATGCTGGAGACCACAGCCCGCTTTTGGCCAGTCGCAGCCCATTTTTGTAAGTCTCGTCATTGAAAGCAATTTCTTCTAAAGAAATCGCCGTTAACTGAACGGGGTTCGGCAAAAATTTGCGCGGCCCAATTTGATAAAGGGTAAATTGTGGCTCTAAACCAACTGTTTGGTCGATCGCCAACTGCGGGTTTTCCCCCTTAACAATTTGCTGCCAATTCGGCGGTTGTCCGGCCGCACTCGCCCACTCCAACAGCGGCATTAAATGATTTTGGCTGGGGTTGTAGCGAACGACTTGTCCGTAGGGAATTTTCCTGTCGCCCCGCTTTAGTTGACCGCTGACATTAAACCAAATGCCCGATGCGGGGGGCTTTCCGTCAAAGCGGCGCAGTTCTGTTAGGGGTAGGGACTGATTCGAGGCTTGATTGTCAGATGTAGAGTCAGCTAAAGAAGTAATGACAAAAGATTCCGCCGGGCCTTCTACGTTCACAGAACTTGCTAACTGAAAATACTGCTCTTTATCGGAACTGCGATCGGGAAGCTGCACCCGCTTGTACACGCGAAGTTCGACTATTTGACGGCAAGGATTTTTGCAAACAGTAGAAGCCTTAACAGTTCTTTCTACCATCACCGGCAATAGCAAATCGGAAATAGAATTATCGCTGGATCGATCGACGGGAAGCGGCAGAGGTTCTCCGGTTACGAATCCCAATTTGCGGATGCTGCCTTTGATTTGATCGAGAGTTTGGATGGAATCTCTGCTACCTGTAGGCAGGCGGGACCATTCCGGCACAAACTGAGAGACCAACTTGTTGCCATTGGGATCGACAATTAGCTGATAACTCAGCCAAGCGCCGCCTCCCATCAAAGCTGCACAGCCAGCCAAGACGCTGAGGGCTGTCACATTAGCTACCAGTCTTTTCCAGGGATATCTGGCGCGAGTTCGGGGAGTAGGTATGGGAAGTTGGGACTCTTGAAGATTTTTGGGGCGTCGGGTTTGGCGCCGGCGTCTTGTCGGAGGAGGAGCAACTTGGCGATTTTCTGGGGGTTTGGCTCGATTTTTTGAGGGGTTAATTTTGTGTTCCATCATGCCATTTTAGAATTTAGATTTTAGAATTTAGAGTTTAAAATTGCAATAGCCGATCGTACTGCCGACCTATGATATCCCAAGTGTATTGGCTTTCCACGAGCGATCGAGCGCTGACAGAGATCTCTTGTCTTAGCTGCTGATTTTCAAACAAACTGGCGATCGCTTCAACATACTCCTGAACTTTGTTCGCCCGCAAGGCCCTTCTCGGTTGTGGGCCGCCATCGACGGCTAAACCCTCCAAACCTCGATCGCTGGCAACCACGGGGGTTCCCGCAGCCATCGCCTCCAAAGTTTTATTTTTAATCCCAAAACCTATCCGCATCGGCACCACACAAACAGCAGCTTGATGCAAATATTCTGCCACCCTTTGCACCCGGCCTACTACTTGAATTCCGGGAAGTTCCCCCAAGGCGAGCACTTCCGGGACTGGCGATGCCCCTACTAAGGTGAGGGTAGCATCGGGATAGCGCTGCTGCAAAGGCGGCAGTATTTGCAAACTCAGAAACCGCGCCGCGTCAATATTGGGCAAATTGTTCATTGCGCCTGCAAAAATTAAGGTGTGTCCTCCCGGATCGATCGACCGATACGGAAATTGAGTTAAATCCACGCCGTTAGGAATTACATCTATGGGAGGTACAAAAAAATCTTGTTTCCCTCGCACCCGATCCGGAGGCAAAAGTAATTCGAGGAGTTGTTCTCTGTCGGTGGATGTTGTCGCAACAATGCGGGAGAATTTGGAACAGTAGCGTTTTTCGTAGCGGGCGAGTAGCGGTAAATTCAGTCGATCGCGCAGGGGTTTTTCCGAGGTGCCGGTGGCTAACATTTCCCTGCAAGTTCCCCAAACGGAACTGTGAATGTTTGCCACTGTCAGCACTTTTTGCCGCCATTCTGGACGCACGTAAATCTCATTAACGCTGTGTTCGCAGGTGACAGCATCGCATTTGCCTGCTGTTACCAATTCGTCTGCCCATTTCTGCATTGCTTGGGAGTAGCTGGAGAGTACGTTCGGAGGCGTCCCGGACAACAAAAATCGACCGAATCTGTGGAATTTTCCTATTATTTTAGAGAACCCCCCCTCAGTCCCCCCCTTATTAAGGGGGGGAGGTAAAAATCTTTCCTCAGTCTCCTGGTGGAGTCTTAGCCCCCCCTTAGCAAGGGGGGGTTGGGGGGGTGTCTGCGGATGGGGAAAAACTGCCAATTCTCCAACTTGCTGGCGCAATGTGTCGATTTGTGCATCGGTGACATCGGGCGATCGTACAGTGCCGAGAATTACATCATGCCGCCGGCTCAAGTATTGCAATAAATTAAACGTCCTTACCTGAGTTCCTCCGCGACTTGGCGGATAAGGAAAAGTCGAGGAAAGCATCAAAATCTTCATGGGATGTGGGATAAATAAAGTTGCCGATTGCGCGATAAGATTGATTGATAAAATCTTTTTAACAATCTTCGCACCTATGGACGAATTATCTGTTAAGGCGCTGCTCGAAGACTTGAAAAAGTCCGACGAAATCGTGCGCGATCGGGCAACTACAGAACTCTGGCGCACTTGGTTTAACCAGAAGGGTGACTATGGGATGCAAATTCTCAGGCGATCGCAAGTTTCGTTAGATGCAGGCGATGTTCACCACGCTTTGGATTTGCTGACGAAACTGATTGCGGAAGCGCCGGATTTTGCGGAAGCTTGGAACCGACGCGCCGTACTTCACTATACCCAAGGAAATTATAAAAAGTCGATCGACGACTGCCAAATCGTCCTCAAACTGAACCCGGTGCATTTTGGGGCGTTGCACGGTCTGGGTTTGTGCTACGCTGCCTTGGGAGAATACATAAATGCTATTCAAGCTTTTCGTCGCGCTTTGGAAATTCAGCCTTTTGCTTTGGTGAATCAAAAGTTAATTCTCGAATGTACGGCTCGTTTGACTTAAAATTAACTGTGGAGTGAAGGAAGAAGAAAGTTAGGCAACGAGCAATGTACGGGATGTAACGGATGTAACGGATGTCAGTCCGATGTCCGTCGGAAGGAGGAAGAAGGAAGAAAATCAATGGTTTCAGGATTTTTTTGCAATCTTAAATCTCAAATCTCAAATTGTCTAAGTTAGTGCCGAAAATTAGCGTTTGCATTCCTACTTACAATCGAGTGCATCTGCTGGCTTGTGCGATCGCCAGCGTGCTAGATCAAACTTATACAGATTTTGAATTAATTATCTGTGATGACGGTTCTACTGACAGCACTCCTCTGTTGATGTCGGAATTTGTCGATCGCGGGATTCGCTACATCCGCCACCCGCAGAATATCGGCAAGAGTAATAATATGCGATCGGGCTTTGCGGCAGCAAGGGGTGAGTATTTTATCAAGTTTGACGATGACGATCGCCTGAGCGCGCAATTTCTAGAGCGCACATCTGCTATTTTAGATAAAGACCCCAGCATCGATTTTGTCAGTACCGATCACTGGGTGATCGACATTAACAATTATATTGACGAAAAGCAGACGAAACTCAATTCGCAGCGGTGGGGCCGCACCGAGTTGTCGGCGGGAATTATTGAAGATTTGCTCTCCACAGTTTTTCTGAGACAGAGTTTGCAAATAGGGGCGACTTTGTTTCGGCGCCGCGCCCTGGAAGAAGTCGGATTTCTGCGACCCAATTTGCAAAATTGCGAAGATAACGATTTGTTTGTGAGACTTGCGATTGCTGGCAAAAAGTGCTATTACTTGCCGGAGCTGTTGATGGAGTATCGAGTTCATGCAGGACAGCAAGGAGTCGATCGGGCAATTCCGTATTTAAGCGATAAATTGCGCTATTTGATCGGCTATGAATTTGATTCCGAGAACTTGGAAACAGTCAGGCTCAAAAGGATTGCCGAAACTCAATTAGCGCTAGGTTTGCGGCTGATTGAGGTGGGTGAAACTCAAAAAGGGCGCCTGATGGTACGGGCTGGAAAGTCTGTTTCTGCGGCGAAAATGTGGGCTGGTTTGGGATTGTCGCTGCTGCCCGTCGAGTGGCGGAGGAGGGCTTTTGCTGCGGTGCGGGAGTTGGTAAAAGGGGAGTTGTGAAGGCGTAGGATTTCTACAGAATACGCGGCGGTTGAAACCGCGTCTATACACACAAAACTCACAAGGCAAGGGTTGAAAAGTCGGGGGTTAAAATCACGTTTATACAGACAAAACCCATCGAAACAAGTTTAAATTCTTGATTTTCTTGAGTCCCCCTCTGCTGGGACGAGGGGCAAGTGTAGACGAGGTTTTAACCGCCGAGTTTTCTGGCGTGTCGCTTTACAAGCAGAAATTATCCGATTGATATAGCGGGTAGCCACGGAATATCTGTAACGCCTGGGTCGTAGCCAAGTTGTTTGAGTAGTGTGGTAATTTGCCCTCTATGGTGAGTTTGATGATTGAACATATGTGTCACCAGAACCCAAGTCGGTAGCACGCGGCATTTACCATCTACATTGCTGGTGTACTCAAACGGTTGACTCAACCAGTCAGAATTAAGGTGTGTAGACCATTCTATAATTTGCCGATCCGTTGTCTCCCGTTCTGCTCTCAAAACCTCAAAGTCAGCATAAAGTTCTTGACCGATAGCGGTAACAGAAAATGGGTGAAGAGTGAAACGCCCCATCCATGCTTTGTCCCCATACAGTAAGTGATTCAAAGTGCCATGAATCGACTTAAAAAAGGCACCCATATCCTGTTTGCGCTGTTCATCAGGAATTGCCGAGCACACCGAATATAGATTTTGATTCATCCAGCAATTGTACTCGGCCATTAGCTGGTAGTAGCTACCGTCGTACATACTCAAAACTTAACTACATAGTTTAAACAACTTACATTATACAAATAGGTCTTTCACAAAACTCCTGACTCTAATTGGTCTAGATAAATAAACTCAGGAGCTTTAACTCCTGCTTCTTCTCTAATTTTAACCAGTCTAGGCGACTCAAAAAACGCCCTAGCATCTGCGATTGATGTCCACGCGGAGAAATGAACAATTTTGTTCGGATCGTTGTCATACTTCAAGACCTGATAGGAGCGCTCGCCAGCTTCTTTTCGGATGCTTTCAGCACGATAGAATACCTGTTTCCAAGCTTCATAATTTTCTACTTCATGAATAATTAAGACATACTGCATAGTAATCAGATTCTATGAGCCTCTCAAAACTTCAAGGGTTCGATTTACTCCTCTTTTTCCTCAGCATTTTCCTCTTTAAATCCCAACCACAAGAGTATTACATCTTCTACTTAGAGCATTTTATCGGATGTCAGACTTCCCAATTTGCGTAGAAGCTTTGCATGAGGGATTGTAATCATATTTTGTACGTCAAATACTCCTTCTCGGAGGAACTTATTTTTGACTTTCACCTCAAATCTTGAGCCGCGTAGACTTGTTGTATGTGGCACTAGAGTCGCTAATGCCTGGTCTTGATTTAAAGCAGGAATGCTCACGACCAAACATGGTCTGACTTTCGCAATATAACCTAGATCGACTAACCAGATTTCACCACCATCGGGGCTATTCATATAGGGATTCTTCCTCATCTAACTCGAGAAAAAGTCCCTCAGCATTCAGAACTAAATCCTCATCAGAAAGGGGAGGAAAGTCTAAATAAACAGTCCGTCTCAAAATTTCCAATACCAAATCTAACCGCTCTGAGTCTGTTAATCGCTCAAAGGTATTCAAAAGTTCTTCTACTAAAATAGTCATAGCTTTTTCCCTAGACTTGCTTATAGCATAGCACAGGTTTTAAATAGAACCATCTAAAAAGACATAACACCCAGCTCCCCGCAGCACTTTAAGCCTGCGGGGTTATAACCTCGATCGCGCTTTCCACTAAAGTAGTAAACAGTGCCTGATGTAAATAAGTTTTTCCTAAATATCGTGTCTATATTTTCTGAAATTCCGACTGTGTGGTTGCAAATTTCCCTCGTGGGAGTCTGGTTGGGTTTGATTTTACTGGTAGCTGAAGGGTTAAATCGCTTTACTTCTGTCGATCCTGAAGTATCGCGGAAGGTGGTGCATATCGGTACTGGAAATGTGATTTTGCTGGCGTGGTGGCTGGAAATACCCGGTTGGGTGGGGATTTCGGCGGGGGTTTTAGCAGGTGCGATCGCCCTAATTTCTTACCAAGTTCCGATTTTGCCCAGTCTTAACAGTATCAACCGGAAGAGTTTGGGGACTTTTTTCTATGCTGTTAGTATCAGCGTTCTCGTAGCTTGGTTTTGGCCGCTGCAACATCAGGAATACGCTGCTTTGGGCATTTTAGTCATGACTTGGGGCGACGGATTGGCTGCTGTCATCGGCCAGAAATACGGCAAACATATTTATCGAGTTGGGGGAATTCAGAAAAGTTGGGAAGGTTCTGCAACTATGTATTTGGTGAGTTTTGCTGTTAGCAGTTTGATTTTGCTGGCGGTTCAAGGCAATATTTGGCAAACTTGGGCTGTGTCTGCTGTTGTAGCTTTGGCTGCTGCTACTTTGGAGTCGGTTTCCAAGCTGGGAATTGACAATCTCACTGTGCCGATCGGCAGTGGGGCGATCGCCTTTTTCCTAAATCAATTTTGGCTAATTGGTAATGTGTAATCTGAACTTACCCCCACGGGGGGCGTTGCTGGATACAGGTATGAATTCAAGATTTCGCAATTGCTATAAACGGCGTTGCTGAATATAGGTATGAATTCAAGATTTCGCAATTGCTATAAGCCCGCTTGAGGGTGAGTTTTGTAACTTCAAGCGAAAAGGTGATTCATACGCCAGAATCAGCAACGCCAATTATCAATTGTCTAAGTCTCGTTAAAGCAGCCGACGTGCTTGTAAAATTTGTTGTTGCCATTGCTCGAAAGTGGGGATTTTTGAGCGATCGTCTGTTGGAAACATCCCTCTGATTTGCTCCATAAGCTCGATCGCCAGCGGTACACCAAGCTGCAATTGTTCCAACACATCCCGCTGAGCAAAAACGGTTTCCGGTGTTCCTTCTAAAATCAGTTGTCCTCGATCCATTACAAACACCCAATCAGCCCAGCGGTAGATGAAATCGAGGTCGTGACTTGCTAAAAGGATGGTGGTTCCAGCGCTGTGAATTTGTTGAAGTAAACCGATCAGTTGTCGGGTGTGACGCGGGTCGAGATAAGCGGTAGGTTCATCTAACAGCAGCAGTTTGGGCTCCAGAACCATGATATCGGCGATGGAAACCCGCTTTTTCTGGCCCAAACTGAGATTGTGAATTGGTTCGCGGGCGAGTTCGCTTAGATCGAATTGTTCGATCGCCTCCTGCACCTGTTGAGCAATTTCGGATTCTCTTAAGCCTAAATTGTACAATCCATAGGAAATATCTTCTTCTACCGTCGAAGCTACTAATTGATGTTCGGGATTTTGAAAGACGAGTCCGATTTGTTGGCGCAGTTGCATCAAGGATTTGCGATCGTAGCGAAAGGGTTCACCTTGCCAGCTAATGATTCCCTGTTGCGGTTGATATAAGCCATTTGCTAACAAAAAAAAGGTAGTTTTGCCGCAGCCATTTTGACCGATCAGCCCGCACCGTTTCCCAGCGGGGACTTTGAGATTTAAACCCTGAATTGCCACTCGCGAACCGCAGGGATAGGAGTAGGAAGTGCGATCGAATTCGAGAATCCATTCAGACATATTCGTTATTTTTTATAGCCTTGTTCCCAGGCTCTGCCTGAGAATAAATACCCGGAGGCTATGCCTCCAATTACCGATTACCGATTTCCATTGTATAGCAATCCTTGCAGGAGTAGTCAACTTTTTACCCCACCCCAACCCTCCCCTTATCAAGGGGAGGAAGTAAAAAATTCACCAATGATTTAGGATTGCTATATTTGTGTCAACCTCGATCGGATTTTGACAACTGCCAAAGTTGCATTTCATAACAGAGATGTTTCTCAAAAAGTTGGCCCGCCTCCAATCCTTCAACCACCAGCTTTTTGAACCAGCGACGAAATACCCAGCGCAGGAATTTGTGGACTGGCGGAACTGTGATCGCGATTAAATCGGCAACATAAAGCATTGTATTTAGTCCATACCTGCGAAAAGTATCGACATACAAATCGATTGTTGGCAAAATATGGGCGGAAATATCCTCAGTTTTGACTAAAGTAAATCCAGCCTGCTTTAAGGCTGCATGAAGTTCCGTAACAACATGACAATTAGAGAACATTCCCTCTTTATAATTAGCATCAGATCGCAGCATATCTGCCAGCAAAACATAACCACCCGGATTGAGGATTTTGGCGGCACCGTTAGCAATATCAACAGCCGACATATACTGGCTACTTTCGCTAAAGAGAATAAGATCGTAGAAATTGGTTGCTTTGAAGTCTTCAAACCTCGTGAGGTGGAAGATTGCCCGATCGCCAGTACACTTAAGAAAGCGCTGCTGTTGAAACGGATCGGGTGCGAGCCCTTCGACTGCAAAACCTCGATCGAGCAAATAAGCCGCATTTCCGCCAATCCCACAGCCCACATCGAGTATCGTATGAGTGCCTTTGGGGATCGCATCCAACAGTTTTACAGTATAAGCTTGCTGAGCCAGGCGCAATCGTGCGATCGTTAGTTCGTCAGCGGGCACAGGTAGGGTTTCCCAATAGCCGTAGTGAAGGTAGGGCGAATCTGTCAGGCCCAAATAGTAATTAAGCGCTGCATTTTGGTAGCGAGTTACCTTGGAAATTTCGATTGATTTTGGCTGCGGCATTCGGAAAATTTAGTAAGTTTTAGGATTTAGGGCAGAGTTGAAATTCTTCCCAGCGCTTGCATACTTGTTCATAGCACTCAACAGGAGAAATTGCCAAGTTTTGCAACAAATTGATATCAATCTGACCGTTGGCGATCGACAAAAATATAATTGCTTCCTTGGGTTCGTACCTAGCAATGATTTGGAGCAGATTTGAAACAGTATTTTGCTCTATTTCTAGTTGTTGCAAATAAACGGTTGCCTCCAAGTCGGAAATAAAGTGCAGATCGTACTTTATAGTATCTACGCTCCAATTCACCGAGCCGTTAATGGGAGTATTGATTTTGCAAGCAACCAAGCCTCGTCCTCGATGCAAAAAGCCATTCCAAGCAGTATGTCCGATCGACAAAATATTCTGATGAATAAACAAGTTTTGCCAGTAGCCAAAACTACCCTGCCAAACACTATCTTCGATTCGCATTTCTTTTCCATTAAAATAATATACGCTTCAGAACCCAGAGCGAATTACATCAGCTTCCATGTGTGTTTATCTGCTCATCTCTGCGGTTAAAAAACCCCAATCCAATAAAAAAAAATAATAAACTCACCATCATCTATACCTCGCAGATGAAAAACAACAGGTAAACAAATCGGCGGGCATCCTGACTCAGAGATCCAACGATCTCATTACAGTTGCGGGACAGCGCCGGATTCGCACCGAACTTTCCCCCTTGCGTCTGATGTGTGTTTTTCATCAGAGCCGATCGATATACGGGAATATTACCACTATTTGGGATATTTGACAAAAAAGCGTCCGCCTATTGCTCAAACTCAATATTTTCATACAAATCGGCAAGCGAAATTTCCACAGGAATAGATGTTAAACTCAGCCGATCGCCCATACAGCTATATTCCGAAAAAATCCACTTATTCGCATCAGTTTTAGAATATTGCTCCACCTGTAGCCGATATTGGTCGATTAATAAATACTCCTGAAAACTAGGAATACTGCGATAGGCAGCAAACTTTTCATCACGGTCATAAGCTTTGGTACCTTTAGACAGCACCTCAGCAATTAGCAGCGGATTGGTAATTGTATCCGTCCGTCCAGATTGCAGCTCGATCGGGCGCGATACCACCATCACATCCGGGTAAGTATAATTATTAAGCTGCGGAACCCAAAGCCGCTGATCCGAACTAAAAGTCCGATATGGTTTCCCTTTTAATGCCAGTTTCAGCGCAACAACTAAATTAGTGGTAATTTCATTGTGATCCGGTGCGCCACCAGCCATCAGAACAATCTCCCCATTGATAAATTCATGCCGATCCTGAGAATTGATTTCCAATTCTAGATATTCCTCAGCCGTGTAGGTTTTGCTTTCAACTTGCGCGATCATACACAACGCTCTCCTTTAATCTACTCATTTCATTTTATCTTAAAAATTTAGCTAATTTAACAGAAAAGTAGATTTTAATCATGCTAAGAAACAGGCAAGATGCCTGTTCCACAAAGAGGGAATTTTCTGGTGGGGCGTGAGTTTGGCATCAAGAACAGGCTTTCCGGCCTGTTCCACAAAGATTGAATTTTCTTGTGGGGTGGGTATCTTGCCCGCCCGTGCGATCGCACTTAACAAAGTTACCGCAGCGGGACAAAGTTATAGCCAGTGCTTCCTCCTTGTTTAACTTGCACTAAAATCGGCTTACCAGCCCGATCGCCCGTGGGCAAAAACTTCACATCCTCGCTCGATCCTGCTGCCGAAAAACTCGCATTTCTGAGTGCTTGTTGCAACCCTTCCCGCGTATTGCTTTGCCGCAAGCCAGCGATGACAGCTTGAGTCGCATCAAAACTCGTTGCTGTTCGCCAATTCACAATGCCTCCCCAACGCTGACTGGCATTTTTAGGAAATGGATTGTTGGGATTAGCTTCAGGATGCCAGGGAACGGGCAAAACAAGCCCGTCAATGTCTTTTTGTCCGTCTTTTAAAGTTTGAAAGGTGTAGAGCGTAGTGCTGCCGTAGAGTGGCAATTTGCCTCGATTCATGCGAGCCAGAGAAATCGCACGGTCAATGCGATCGATGTGGGGCGCTACCATCAATCCTTGTGCACCTTTGCTGACAGCATCGGCCAGGGCACTTTCGGGATTAAAAGAGGGTAATGAAAAGTCGCAAACAGTAGGAACTAATTTGCCGCCAGCAGCAGTAAGAGATGCCACAAATTCATCTTTAAATGATATGTTATCCGGTGCTTGGGAGTCATAACAAACGGCAATATTAGTTGTGCGTTCTGTTTTAACTACATATTCTGCTAAGGGAGCAGCCATTAAACTAATATTGGGTACTGTCCGAAAGATGTAGCTGCCAAATCCTGATAGATTATTGGCAAAGCTCGTCGGTGTCACCATTACCAGTTTTTCTTGCTGATATATCGGAGCAGCTTCCAGAGATGCGTTGCTAGCATTGTGTCCAATTACTGCTAGTATACTTGCATCGTTTGTTAATGCTTTTGCAACATCTCTGACCACTTCGGGACTGTTGTCATCGTTTACAATTTCTACTTGCAGTTTTGCACCGTTGATGCCACCGCTATTATTGACTTCATCCTGAGCTTGGGCGACACCTCGGAGGATTTCTTGGGCGACATTGGGGTTACTACCAATGGGGACACTGACAGCAATTTTTAAGGGAGAACTATTGCTGGCTGTGGTCTTATTCAAATAAATAATGGCATTATTCAAATAAATAATGGTTTCGGGATCGTTGCGATTTTGTTGCAGCGAATCCTGAAAATTTTTGACGGCTGCTTGGTAATCTCCGTTGACAAAAGCTTTAACGCCTGCTTGTTTTGCTGCTGTTGTTTGGGATGTCACCAATAGCTGATTTCCCAAACTGATGCGATTGCCTATCGTTCCGGGTGCGCTCGTTGTCGATGTAGATGTAGATGTAGGTGTGTTTGAAGTTTTGGATTTCAATAAACCGGGAAGGAACTTGTATGCGCCAAACCCAATTAAGCCGATGGCAATAATAAAAACAATGGGCGGCGGGCTGCTTTTCTTGTTAGTATCTTGATACATAATTTTTTCTCGGTATTTTGATACTGTAATTATTCATTAAACTACTGTTCACGTCAATTCATATAATTCATTAATTAAGTTCATAAAAGTCATATTTGTAATAGCTGTTGCAGGAAGTGCGATCGCCATTATTCAAATCCGACCCGCTAAACTAACGAAAATACGAGAATTATCAACAATATTCCTGGAGGCGCGGGCGATCGGAAACCGGGTTTTTTCCGAAATACTTCGTTACAGCCCACAGATTCAGTAAAAACCCGGTTTCTTTAATTGTGATGCCTAAGTCCCGTTGATATTAACCGCCACCACCACCACCACCACCGCCACCACCGCCACCACCACCACCACCACCGCCACCACCGCCACCGCCACCACCGCCACCGCCACCGCCATCATTGTTATCCCTCAAGATTGGCATGACTTCTTCATACTTGTGACGGTAAGAGCAGTTTCGACAGTTGCAGGTAAATTCCTGCTTTCCCGCACTGGTATATGTAGGCTTCAACAAAACTTTATAAGTCCGTTTGAGCTTGAGTGTTTGGCACTCAGGGCAGCGTCGATTATTGATGTCCTCCTTAATGGAGATGCTGATGCAGAAGATAGTTGCTACAAGGCCGGGAAACACCACAAAGATTAGTACCCCAAAACTGCCGTCGTGGTCTTCCCCTTGCGAAGAAGATTGAGATTGATTGCCACTTTGTTGCCAACGAGGTTGAGGTACATTAAGAATTGGCTGGGGAAATGCGATCTGCACTTCTAATTCTTGCTGCGGTTGAACAGGCTGACTTGCCACAAATTCAAATGTTTTAGCATCTACTTTGCGAGGAATGGCTGGCGTACCAAAGTTCCTAAAAAACAGAACTTTACCTGACAAAGCTTCTGGTAATTTTACTCTAACTTTTGCGGCATTAATTGGGGCTTTGCGACCTGATGAAATGGCTTTCCAATAAACTTGAGTATCCTGACCATCTAGCTGCAATCCACCTACTACCCGATATTTGATAACAAAAATATGTGATTCTGGCGCTTTTAATTGATGTTGCCAGCGAATCCAAAGTTGATTGTTTTCAATCCCGCTCGTACTGGCGATTTTTTGATTATTTTCGGCAACTGTCACATCTTTGATTTCATCGACTTTGCCTAAAGGAATATAGCGATATCGTTCGGTGTTGTAGTCACCGGTGAACACATATTTTTGCGTTTCAGTGACTAACATATCTCCGTTAGTCTGAACGTCGATTAGGACGTTAATATTCTCCCAGTAGAAGGGTAGTTGTTGGGCGGCTGCATGAGTCACTGTTACCAACAATAGGCTTAATGAAGCCATTAACAAAAAAGCTATTTTTTTGAGTAGTCGTTTATTTATCATAGGATTTCCACAAGATAAGTGTTGACTACAATTATTCAACAGATTTCTTTGGAAGTAAATTCATGAAATTCATTAATTATGTTCATAAAAGTCATATATTAAGTCCGGCAGTCCGGTAGGGAATGAATTTGACTGGCTCCTAGACTCTGCCTGGGAACCGATTTCCAGAGGCTCTGCCTCGCGTGGCGAAGGGAAATTGGAGGCAGAGCCTCCGGTTCTGCCTTACCAGGCAGAGCCTGGGAACGAGTAATTTAATGTTGAAATAGCACGTTTAACAAAGTTAAAACTGTACACCCAAACAAAGCTTCAAATATATATCTTCGCGAAGGTTTATAAGGGTAAGAATTCCAAACTTGCAGTTTTCCATTAAAGCCGCGCGACGCTAAACTCAACGAAACTTGACGGTAGTTTTCCAAAGTTCGCTGAAGCAATTGCCCGATTAAAATACCTAAACTGTGCATTCCCAGCTTCCAAGTGCGGTAGCCACAACGCGAGTTTTGAGCAATCCAAAGTTCATCGGCGATCGCCAATAAGCTAAAAATAAACCGATACATTAGTAATAGCAGTTCCGTGACTAACTCTGGACAGCGTAATTGTCTGAGAATCTGCAAGATTTCGGTAAATGGAACCGTCAAGAGGATGAAATACATACAGCTTGTCGATGCGAAGGCGCGGGCAAATAGCAAGCTCACTTGGTATATTCCGGTGCGGCTCACATAGAGATAAAAAGTGCCGGTGCTAATCCCCCAACCTTGCCAAATATCCCACCCAATTGCTGGGATACGATCGCCCGCAACCGCACTCATCGCCAAAGCAGGCAAACTTGTCAGCAAAAACATCAACGGTAGCGACAGCAACCGCAAATACAGTTTCCCCGGAATACCCGCATAGACGACGATCCAGACGGCCAACCAAAGGGCGATCGACAATTGGACGATCGCCCCAGAAACGAGAGATAGAATTAAAAGGGCGATCGCAAACGATAACTTGTGAGTTGGCGGCAACCCGCGCAAGCGATTTGTATAAGCCAGACTGTCAATCTGATGGTTCATTCCGACGATTTATTATCAGACTGCTGCCGAGATTGCGATCGGCCTTTATACAACCCAATGACGTATCCAACTACGCCAGCCCCCATCGCCGCTTGAGACGCAAACAATAGACTGGCAATTTCTCCGCTAGCAGGCTCAAACAAATGATTGAACCAAGGTTTATAACCCGGTTGAATTTCGGTAATTGCTTTCTTAGCTTGGTCATCCGAACCGCCGTATTCACCCCGCACAAAAACGAGAGGAAATGCTGCCAGAACAATCACAGCGCCAGCCAACAGCCAATTTTGCCGCGAAGTAGATTGGTAATTTTTTGTAGGTTTTTGATTCACGGCTTATGACTCCTGTCTCAATAATTTCAAAGTTTCCAACTCCGGCTTCCCGTAAGAATGCAGCCAATTCCAGACCAATAGAGTCAGCAATCCCTCACTGATAGCCAGGGGTACTTGAGTGATAGCAAAGATGCCAACAAACTTGATAAACGAAGCCATAAAACCGCCACTGGCAGCCGGAAAAGCTAAGGCTAATTGAATCGAAGTCGTCACATAAGTCAGTAAATCTGCAAAAGCCGCCGCACAAAAAATTGCCGCCCGCTGGCTACCAGTTCGCAACAGCAATTGATAGATAAAATAGGCAGCGAAAGGGCCGACAATCGCCATCGAAAACATATTCGCTCCCAGCGTTGTCAACCCACCATGCGCTAACAGTAACGTTTGAAACAACAGGACTAAAGCCCCCAGTACAGCCATCACCGAAGGGCCGAACAAAATTGCCCCCAAACCCGTACCCGTCGGGTGAGAACAACTGCCCGTTACCGAGGGAATTTTTAAAGCAGAAAGCACAAAAGTAAACGCACCCGCCAAAGCAAGCAATAGTTTAAGTTCCGGGTGTTCTTTTGTAATGCGAGTAATCGATCGCAACCCAAAGGCAAAAAAAGGCAACGCCACAATCCACCAAAATGCAGCCCATTGCACCGGCAAAAAACCTTCCGAAATGTGCATAGCTGCGGCGGGCGTTGCCGAACCCAGGACAATATAACAACTCAAGCCAGCCATCAATCCCAAGCTGACCAATTTCCGATTTCTGGTCTTCACGCTGAACCTCGCAGATGAGACTATGTAAATTAACACATCGGCGGGCATCCTGACTCAGAAAGCGACATGACTCTCATTACAGTTGCGGGACAGCGCCGGACTTGCACCGAACTTTCCCCGTTTCCTCTAACGGCTGCTCCCCATTAGAACCGACTCGTTAGACATAGTTTAGTCGATCGTGTAAGTCTCAGCAAATCTTTTACAAAAATTACTTCAGATTAACTAAGTCAAAATTACCTATCATCTTCTCTTCTCTTCCTTCGCGTCTTCGCGGTTCGTTCAATAAATACTATCGCTCAACAAATCAACGGTATAATATTAGTGAGTTTTGAGGAAAGCCGCAATGTTACAGTACAACTTGCCGAGGAACTTGCCCTCCGCCGATGAACTACCAGACTCGGATGAAACGCCTGTGGATAACGAACTGCAAGAGCTAATACCAGGGTTGTTAAAAGCAATATTGCTCCTACTTTGGTCAGAACGCATGGACTGGTTTTTTGGCATAGATATGGGTATTTATCATCACCCTGACGAACCGCCCATTGTCCCAGATGCTTTCTTAAGTTTAGGAGTAGAACGATTTTACGACGAAGAATTGCGCCCCAGTTACGTGCTGTGGGATGAAAATGTCATGCCACTTTTCGTGCTAGAAGTTGTTTCCCCAACTTATCGCAAGGAATACAGCACAAAATTGGAGACTTATCAAGCTTTAGGCGTACTTTATTACGTCATTTATTCTTCCCGCCGCCGTCGTAAACCTCATTTGGAAGTACACAAGTTAGTCAATGGGAAGTACGAGTTACAGTCAGGAAATCCAGTTTGGATGCCAGAGATTAGTTTGGGGATTGGTTGTGAAAGGGGAAGTTATTCTGGGGTGACAAGGGAGTGGTTGTATTGGTACGATGCCGATGGAAAACGTTATCTGACTCCTGAAGAACAGGTGAAAGAATCAGCGCAGCGCGCTCAACAGGAATCGCAGCGCGCCGAGCGACTAGCTCAGCGATTGCGAGAGTTGGGGATAGATCCTGATAATTTGAGCTGATGGCAATCAAGAGTACCAGACTGACCGACTCTAGACGCTCAGAAACCGGGTTTTGCAACCGAGATCGATCGTCCTCAACGAAAGATTTTCAGGAAAAAACCCGGTTGCTGCATCCAGGAATGTGTGAATATTTATCGCAAAAATCAGGAAAGAGCGAGCTAGAGTTTGGAAAAACAGAGAGTTTGACGGCAAACATTGAGATGCAGCTCCAAAAAATTAAAATCAACAGAGGTTATTAAATAATGGTCATGGATCTGCGTTCTTACGATATCATCTGTTTTGGTGATGAAGTTCCAGGAGTTCTAGCTGTTATCTCTGCCTCCAGAGAATATCTGCGCCGAACAAAGCGTTATCCGCGAATTCTACTGATGTCGAAAGCAAGTTTGCAAGAAGGAATTGGCGGACATTTGGTAAGAGGCGGTCTTGCTTATTTAGATAGAAGTCAGATTAGTGAAGAACTTCAACAATCTTTAAAGTTAGATACCTTTGGTTCACCTGCGACAATCTATAAAGAATTTTTACAAAAATCCGGTGTTAAGGCAATTGCACTGGACCCCCGCAAAGCCAGTGCAGCGCTGAAAGAAATGCTGGTACAAGCTGGGGCAGATCTCCTCAGCAAAGTAGAAATTAAATTAGTTACTAAAGAAGGTCAAAAAATTGCCAGTATAACCACCTCTCAAGGCGTAGTTTATGCCGGCAAGCAATTTATTGATGCCACTGTCAATGCCGAATTAGCTCAAGCGGCCGGTGTAAGAAAGCTGAAGGGATTTGAAACATTGGGTCTGCCTAACTCAGAACTTCCAGTCACCCTCGTTTTTGAAACCCAAGGACTCAGTGCAAGAGCACTGAAAGAATTCGATTATATTTATCTAAAACGCTTCACAAACCGGGCCGATGCAGAGAGTCAAAAATTTTTGCTTTACGCAGCCGACAAGGATGCCAAACTAGCAGAAGAACTCCGGCGGGAAATGATCGACACCCAAGGAAATCTCAAAACTCTGTGGGCGGGTAACGACTACATCGATGTACGCTCGCCGGCTCTGTCTGTAGCTTACCACTCCTTTAGAGGAATAAAACTATCTTTTTCTGAAAGCGGCACAATTTTAGATGAGGGAAATATAGCCATACTTCCAAATGATAGACTTTCGTGGAATGCACTTTTATTTGCCGTCACCGCCAGCGAAGCCGAAGCCTTAGCTAGAAGCGGGAGCAAGCCCACAGCTAATATGCAAAGAGAGATGTTATTTGTTACAACTTGGCTGAGGAGTTTGGGCGCTACTTCTGTTACTTATGCCTCAGAACTTTATATCAGACACGTCGGCAATGTGACGGGAGTTGTAGAACCTTTAACTGGCGCCCAAATGCTCTTAGGTGGCGTACCTGCTAATGAGGCACTGGCAACATTTAGCTATCATTTTGATGTACGGGGAGGCATCCGGGGTATTCGCGATAAAGCCAAAGGTCTAGGATGGTTTAAAACTCTGAGTTTTAAACACCCTATCTTTAATATTGGCATCCGCCACGCATTAATTAAAAACGTTCCTAACCTGGCAGTGGTCAGTCCCTGTTCTGGATTTGAAGGGTTTGCTTGTTCTGTCGGCAGAATTGTGGAATTCAACGCTGCAGTTGGTCAAGGTGTGGGTATCGCTGCGGTTAATGCCATTCTAAATAACAAAAATCTAGCCGATGTATCTAACCGAGAAGTGAGACAAGTTCTCGCCCAAACAGGTCAGTTACCTAAAATTTTTGGAACTCCAAATAATGGTGAGGCAATGTTATTGGCGCAATTCGAGACTCTTGCCAGTTCGGATGCTATTGCGTAATATAAATTCCGGTTGCAGTCCTCATGATTGTTGACTGTTGACTGTTGACTGTTGACTAAAATTATGGTTTCGCGACAGCGGACTGTTTGAACCTTTGAAAAATACCGATACAACCGGAAACGATATAATAGCAATTTCAATAAACAATGCAGTAGTAAATTGGGCAGGTGGAAAGAAAATCAAGCCACAAGTTTTTAGCAAAAAATGAGTGAAATTGCTATTAGTATTATGCTACCTCGAACGACAACCATCACGTTGGTTTGTAGTGAGGACTTTAATCCTCATAAAATTCTGAGCACTTCCGTCGTCACTACAAACCTATAACGGTGATTTTACCGGAAATTATATAATACCTCGATCGCCTGCACCGAATTATTGTGCTGCGCGGCACTAACCGGTTAAACAACTATTCAACTTGAGACTTAACTTGATGTTTCCAGCTTGGTTTCGCGCACAAACAAGAAAAGCGGGAAAGCACATGAAAACGAAACAAGCACACCCAGAAGTACGTACAGCCCTACAAAACTTATATCCAATCGTTTTGACTCAGCGTACATCCAAGTGCTTCCTGCTACAGTTGCGATAAACAAATCTAAACTTACAGATTTCGCAGCAAGATTAGCCGAACTCTCGTTTACAAAGTCGAGCAAGCCAGCATGGCTAAAAAACTGCAAGTTATAGTACCAAGGCAGCACAAGCCCCAGAATTGCTAGGAGGAGATAAATGATTCGCTTAACGCTCATAATTACCCTACCTGTTCGTTGCTCAACTGTATTAGCCTACTCGCTAACAACCAATCCCTACTTCTTCTGCGGGCACTTCGGATGAATCCCCCCCTGCAAACAAATGTAAGCAATTTGACTTTTATCTAAATTCTTAGCCTCAGCAAAATCAACTCCTTGGAATCGACCAGATTTACTACCAGTCTGATTTTGAATAAATTGATCCGAAGCTGTTTTACCCTGAAACACAGCGCCTTTAAAATTCGCTCCCGCTAAATTCGCGCCCCTAAAATCAACCGAACTCACCTCCGCATTCCGAAAATTCGCATCTTGCAACCGAGCATCTTTGAAATTCACGTTAGCGAGTTTAGTAGAAGTCAAATCTGCCTTTTGTAAGTTTGCGCCAGTCAAATCAGCACCGGACAAATCAGCACCTTGCCATTCCGATTTAGACAGATTTGTCAAGGACAACTGAGCGCCTTGAGCCTTCACTTTGCCCAAACGCGCACCCGATAAATCCGCTCCCGACAAATTCGCGCTTCCTATATCTGCCCCGGTAAAACTTGCATTTTTTAACAGTGCTTCCTGTAAATTGGCTCCAATTAAAATAGCACTGCTGAAATTAGCTGCATTCAAATTGCCGTTTGACAAATTAGCTTTGTTCATGACAGCGCGCACAAAAGTAGTCCGGTTCATTACAGCACTGTTCAAAGACGCCCCGACCAAATTTACTCCTTCCAAATTAGCGCCGCTTAAGTCAGAAATCCAATCGTCAAATGTACCCGGACGCCTGTCTTCGCCGGTGCCGTAAAAGCGAGCTCCCTGCAAGCTGGCATTGGTTAAATTGGCATTTTTCAGTTTAATTCCCGACAAGTCAACTTTGTTTAAAACTAAAGTAAACTGAGACGGGCCGGCAGGACTTTGAGCTAAATCCGTGCGGCTCAGATCCGCGCCGTTGAGTTGGCTGCTATACACTGTGAGAATTTTGCCGATCGCCCTTTGTACTGTTCGCTGGCGGGCGGCCGCTAACTCGCGTTCGGGGGCCTTGCCGCCAAACCGCAGGGAATCGAGGTCGTTGCTGAGGGCCTGATTCAACCGCTGCAACTCAGGCAAAGCTTTCGGCCCGCTACTGACTAAAGCTTGCTGGATCGCGTCCAGCATGGCGCGGTTGTCTTCTTGAGCGAGCAAATCGGCTAGCAGCGGTACGGCGCGGGAGTCTTCCACCGCCCCCAAAGCCAAAATAGCCGATCGCCTGCCCGATGCCCCGCTAGCCGATGCGGGAGACAATTTGCTGACTAAAGCCACAAATAATTCGTCGTTCCGCTGCCGGGAATCCCGCATATTTGCTTGACTTTGAGTGTAGATGAGAGTGCCGACAAACAAAGTTAAAATCAATCCGGCGCTGCCGACGGTAACTATCACTAAAGTTGTGCCTGGGTGTTGGCGCATCCAATTCCACAAACTGGCATTTGCTTTCAGGCCGCTTTGCGGAGTCACAACCAAAGCCGCAATCTGCGCGTCTTCCTCAGTCCAATCTTGAGTCTTGACAGGATCGGCAGACATTTGATTCGATCGAGCGTTGACCACCAAAGTATTCGCGAGGCGATCGTGTCCGGATTGGCGTTTGTAGCGCAATGCCAAAGCGCCGTCTGCGAGCACTGCCAAGCCGCTCAGCCCCCCTAAAATCAGCAAATCTGGAAACGCACCGCTCAAGCGCCAAATGCCGTAAGCGACGCCCAGAGGCACTCCCCAGCGCCCTAAAGTTTCGCGAATTAGCACTGGCCCAAAACCCGGAGGAGTACCCGACGCTGTGACAACTTTGACCCCGAACCAGCGTTTGGGCATAGTTTGACCGGTTCTGGCGAGCAAAAACAGTTGCCACCCCGCTAAAACTGCAGGTGCCAGCAGCGCCCCTGACCAGAATAGATTAGTTAGGGGTGCGACTCTGGGGCTGCGATCGCGCACGGGTATGCCCAAGGTACGGGCGACGGTTTCGGATGCTGCTGCTACTGAGGAATTGAGCGGTACGGTTTGAGATTCCTGGTTGACCAATGCCCCGATACTGAAGGGAACGAGGGCGCTGGCCGCTATTAACGAAATTTCCACTGCCCAAGCGCCACACCGGCGAACCAGTAGTGGCATTTGCTTGGATTGTGTTTGCCAAGACGGATCGGGTTGATTGATGCCGCTGGGCGCGGTGGGGTTAGCCATATTTAGAAATTCCTATTATTTGTCGTTAGTATTTGAGGACTGGGGGGAAATTGCCAATTTATACGCTATGTAGATTAGCACTCCGAGAACGGCAAGAGTCATCAGCGCTGAAATTAGCTGTACGACGCTATTGAAGACTGTCAGGACAATTATCGCTCCGACGGCAAAGGCTGCCACCTGCCCGGGTTTGGGGAGTCTTTGAAACTTGTCTAGTAATTGATTGTAGAAGGTTCCGACGGCTTGATAGCTGTCTGAATTTTGTGTGATCAGTGGCGATCGTTCTACTTTAGCTTTTAGTTCTCCGAACGCTTGCTGCCAATTGAAGTTATTTTGAGGATTCATAAAAAAATTCGGAAGTTATTTTAGATTAATGTGTTTGGAACCGCCATTATCCCCTACCGTCAAAGAACTAGAACCAAATGTCATTGTGTGAGGAAATATGAAGATCAATTATCCGGGCGATCGCGGCCAACTGTGGTTTAGCCCGATTGTGACCCTAGCCTTGGCAATGATTTTAGCGGATGCCGGTGCCCTTCGGAGCCAACCGCTACAAATTGCTCCGGGATTTCCCGAACCGCTGCGAGTTTCTGGAGTTTCCGGCGGCCCGAACAATAGTGGCGACTGCGGTTTTGTCTCCCAAGGACCGAACCACGTCATCGAAGTAACGCAGGATTTGCCTTACTGGCGGATTGCAGTACAAACCGCTGGAGCTCCGAGTTTGATGATTCAGGGGCCGAGGGGGCGTTTCTGCGTGCTGCCGGCGAATGCTGCTGCGGGCAATGTAGAATTTTCCGGTTATGGGGACAAGGGGACTTATGTTATTTTTGTGGGCGATCGATCTCAAGGTCAACACCCTTACTCTCTCTCTATTTCCCAAAAGCGCAATTAAAAATACAACGGAATTAGGAGGCTGGCTGTGAGAAAATGGCTTTTTTGCGATCGTAAATAAGCTGGAATTCTGACCGCCAGTGCGGGAAATAGGGATTTCCTATCAATTTTGTATTTGGTCTTTAACCCACTTGCGAAACAATCTGAGAGTTTGACTCGTGCCCACTGTTTGGCTTTGTTCGCAATATTGAGAAATAGCTTCAATAATTGGCAGATTGGGAAAAGTCGGACTAATTTCCGCTTCAACATATTTCCCATCTTGAAGCACATTAATCAGAAGCTTTTTATTTTGATATCGCCAGATTTCAGGTACTCCCAAAGCTTCGCAAGCATCGAGTTGAGTTTTGGAAGTTAGATCGACTTCAATTGCTAAGTCAGGCGGCGGATCGACAGTTAAGTCAATCCGCTTTTTACCAATCATTAGAGCATAATTCTGAATGTAAAAACATTCATCAGGTTCAATTCCTTGTAACATACTTTTTCGCTTGAAATTCGTCGAACCAAATGGTTCAAAGTCGATTTCTAGTTCCTCAAACAAAATTTTTACTAAATAACCAATAATGATTTTAGCTTTCTCATGTTCTGGTAGTGGCATCCTAATCTCCAAAGTTCCTTGACTGTAAGCTATTCTAGAGCCACGGTGTTCTCCCAACTCTTCTAAAATTGCTTCAAATTCCTGCCCGTTGACATCATCTAACAGCACTCTATGTCCAGGTGGTACAATGATTTGTCTTAATTGCAGCGTTACCATTTCAACCTCCGATTTATTTAAGCTTATTATAAGCAGTCCGTACTGATAATTGGTAATTTGTAATTATTGGTAATTAGAAACAAAAAATAACAACCAACAAATAACAACTAACCAATAACAAATAACTATTAAACTATTTTCTGCTGTTTATAAAGTTCCTTAAACTTGCGCTGCTGCTCGTTGTGATCTACGATTGGAGACGGATAATGAAGAAGTCGGCGTTCTAAAGGCGAAATATTTCCTGTTAGCAAAAGTTTCGTATCAATGCGGCGTAATTCGGGAACCCAGTGCCGAATATATTCCCCTTCTGGGTCAAATTTTTGAGCTTGACTGGCGGGATTGAATATTCGCAAAGGTTTCGGGTCCATACCGCTCGATGCACTCCACTGCCAGCCGCCGTTGTTAGCAGAAAGGTCGCCATCTATCAATTTTTGCATGAAGTATTTTTCGCCCCACTGCCAGTTAATAATTAAATCTTTGGTGAGGAAACTGGCGACTATCATGCGGCAGCGATTGTGCATCCAACCTGTCTGATTTAACTGCCGCATTGCCGCGTCAATAATAGGATAGCCAGTTTTGCCCCGACACCAAGCTTGAAAAAGCTTTTCATCGTTCTCCCACGGAAAGTCTTTGAATGCTTGACGGTAGGGGCCGTCTGCTAATTCTGGGAAGTTATACATGGCGTGTTGGTAAAATTCCCGCCACGCTATTTCCTGTTGCCAAGTCCTGATGCTTGTGCACGCTTCTTCACTGCGGCAAGTTTCCATTACTATCTGGGTAGCTTGCCAAACAGTGCGGATGCCAATTGCACCAAATTTGAGGGCGGCGCTGAGTTGGGATGTGCCGTTAGTTGCGGGGAAATTGCGCTGTTCTTGATATTGGTAAATTGCCCGATCGCAAAATTCTTCTAATTTTTGTTGCGCTGCATCTTCTCCGGGTTCTATTACTAATGGGTTTTCCCAAATAAATCCCAAGCTAGAGGCTGTTGGCACTGTTTCCATTGCACCTGCTTGGTTGGCAATTGCTTGTTCTTCGGCGGTTAATCCGGTCATTAATTCCAGATAAGTTATCGGCAGTGTCTCTACTGGTTGGGCTTTGGATTTACTGTTCCATTTTTTCCAAAATGGTGTATAAACTGTGTAGGGAGTCCCTGTACCGCTGCGAATTTCGTCTGGGGCGTGCAGGACTTGATCCCAGAAATTTTGAACTTGAATTCCGGCTTGTTGGAGGGCGTTTGATACGGCCCGATCGCGCTGTTTTGCGTAAGGTTCTACATCCCAGTTCCAAAATACTGCTTGAGCATTTATAGCTGTTGCTAATCTGGGTATTCCTATAATCGGGTCATCTTGAATTATCAGTAATTGGCTGCCTGCTTCCCTGTAACGCGAGGAGAGTTTTTGCAAGCAGCCGATCATGTACGTGACTCTGGCTGGCGCTACGTCATCGCGATTTAGGATATTGCGGTCGAGACAAAAAATCCCGACTACTTTCGGGCTTTGCTGGCGCGCTGCTGCCAGTCCGATGTTGTCAGAAATACGCAAGTCGCGGCGGTGCCAAAATAAAATTAGATCGGACATTCGATTTTAGATTTTAGATTTTAGATTTTAGATTTTACAGTCCTGGACACAGGCGGGGTCAAAAACCCGGTTTCTAAGTTAAGATTTATCGGTTTGATGCACGATTCTTATAAGAAACCGGGTTTTTTAGTCAGTCCTATTTACATCAAAAAGGGACGTGCCAAGAAAAAGCTAGAAATTGATTTTGCATCAATGGGTTCCCCAGCTAAGATAGCTTTTTCTAATTCTTCCGGGGTGAATAAAACTGTTTCAATGTCTTCATCATCGTCTTGTGCGGGCGGCTTTTCCAGTTTTTCCAAATCTTGGGCTAAAAAAGCATAAATGATTTCGTCGGAATAACCGGGGGCGAGAAAAAATTGCCCTAATTTCCGCCATTTTCCGGCGCGATATCCGGTTTCTTCTTCGATTTCGCGTTTGATAGTTTCGGCGGGGCTTTCATTGATTTCAACTGTCCCGGCGGGAAATTCTAAAATTCGCCCTTTTGTGGCAAAGCGATATTGGCGTACCAAGACGAGTTTACCTTCGGGGGTGACGGGAACTGCAAGTGCTCCGCCGGGGTGACGAATACATTCCCACTCGCCTTCGGAACCGTTGGGAAGACGGAGGGTGGCTACGTCAAAGTTAAATTTGCGCCCTTGGTAAAATAGGCGTTGTTTGAGGAGTTGGGGTAGTTCTTGACCGATCGACATAAGCGACAAGCGAATAATGTTTGATGGCAGCGATTTAAGACATCATAGGCGATCTCATAGGATTTTAGATTTTAGATTGTAGATTTTAGATGGGGAATGACTGATAACGATCGCTGTTTGGAGCTTACCTACGGTTGCATTTTTTTTTACTGGTACGATCCGCGAATTTTGCTCAATTTTTACAAGGGCAATTTTTGCACTCCGGAACAGTCTGCTGTTTGCAGGAGTTGGACGATCGCACTGTGCGTCACCGGATGCACCCAATCCGGGGCAATTTCTGCTAAAGGTACTAATACAAAAGCTCTTTCGGTCATCCGGGGATGAGGTAAAGTCAGTGTCGGAGTTTCTAAGATTAAATCGTCATACAGTAGCAAATCTAGGTCGAGGGTTCTTGGCCCCCATTTTTCTCGGCGAATCCGATTAAATTTTATCTCGATTTCTAATAATTTTGCTAGCAAGTGTTCGGGTTCTAGTGCCACTTCTAGGATGGCGCAGGCGTTGATGTAATCGGGTTGCGGCGGCCCAACGGGGGCGGTTTGATACCAGCTTGAATGAGATTTTACGGCTATTCCTGGGGTGTTGTTGAGGGTTGCGATCGCCCTAGAGAGTGTGGCGAGGGAGTCGCCTAAGTTGCTACCGAGGGCGATCGCACATTTGGTTGATTTCATAAAAAAGGAAGAAGGTTCGGCAACGAGCACTGTACAAGATGTAACGGATGTCAGTCCGATGGAAGAGAGAAGAAGGAAGAGAGAAGAAGGAAGAGGGGAGAGGGAAAAAGCAAGAATAAAGAAAGATTTAGTTATCTAGCCTACCAGCCCTATTGTCGGCAAAATCCGATTATACAAAATATTATTTTAATCACAACTTAATAAGGTGTTAATTTTTATTGATTATGATTTACAAGTGTCAGCATTTAGTTGTAAAAAAAATGAGTTTGCACCGACACTTATTTTCAGCCTGGATTTTGGCAACGGTCATTTTTACCGCAAATATATCAGTATCTTTAGCAGAAACTAAGGAAAGCCATTTTACCCTAGATTCGGACGGCAGTCAATCTTTTGCAAGTTTAGTGCAGCAGGCGGAAGATTTAGCGAAAGAGTCGATCGCCCGGGAGTTTCAAGAAAATCCGGCATTAACAGAAGTTACAGTCATCATTACAGCCGATCGCAGCCGACAAAGAGTTCCTGTTTTGCGATCGAGAGTATCCCGCCACGACTGGCAGAAAGATGCGAGAATCGAACAGTGGACTAGATATTTTGCCGATGCTCAATTGCTGCTGGGATTCAGAGACGGCAATACTTTGCCCGCAAATTCTGGGTCTTCGCAAGCGATCGATGTACCTGCAGCCAGTCGAGCGACATCCAGACAAAACGATCCGGGTTTTCGAGATGATTGAGATATTAATAATTGGACACGGGTAGAGGGTATTTGTCACAAACATCCAATAACAAATAACCAGTAACAAAGATATTTAACTTGTTATTAACCCAAATACAAGGTACTGTTAATTAACCTTCAGGTTAACTCCTCTTAATTGAACAGTGATAGAGTTTCATACGGAATCATCTGAGGATGTTGGTTTGAAAAGGAATTTATGTCTAAAATAACTCGCCGACAACTGTTAATTTTCTTCGGCAGCAGTGCAGCTACCACTGTGCTTGCCCCTCAACTAACTCAAACACTCTTCGGCATCAATTCCACCTCGGCGGAATCTGTTATGGGGCCGCTATCTTTCACTCCGTTAAGACTTCCCCACCCGCTGCCGATTTATCGAGAACTGCCCAGCTTTATGCCGACGGGCTTAAACGGACAGGGAACCGTGATGGCGGCCTCGCAGAATACTAAATTAACGAGTTACAGCGTTGTTGACGATGTGGTTGTGCCGCCGGAATACGAACGTTACGTGATTCTCCGCTGGGGCGATGGAGTTTTTCCCAATCCAACCGACTATTTCGGCTACAACTGCGACTACACCGCCTTCCTACCCCTTCGCGGCAGCAATGACGACGGCTATCTCTGGGTTAACCACGAGTACGTATCCTTCCCGATGTCGAAAGTGGCACCGGAAGCGCCTGCAGATGTGGCATCATTTCCAGCAACGGATCGCGCCGTACTCGGTAAAGACTTATCCGTAAAAAATCGCGATAGCTTCGGCGAATTTCTGTACAATCTCGGCGGTTCGATCGTCCGCATCACCAAACAAGCCAACGGACGCTTTGGGGCGATCGCCCGCGATCCACTCAACCGACGCATTCACGGACTTTCCGGCCTCGCAATCAACAGCCAGCGTGCCGACAAATACAAAGATGTCACCTCTTGGGGAAGCAGACAAGGGGATAACGAGTACCTCACGGGTACGGGCCCTGCAGCCACCCAAGTCTTCGCGGAAGTCAACAGCGACGGACTCGGCAACCGCATCATCGGTACAGCCTACAACTGTTCCGGTGGCACAACCCCTTGGGGCACAATCCTCTCCGCCGAAGAAAACTTCCAAGGTAGCGAACTATTCTTCGTGGGAGTTCAGGAAAACGTCAAACCCAACGGCGGCCAAACGGGCTACGCCAAGGGCACTACGGGCGAGGAATTCGGCTTAGTCGGCGAAAAATACGGCTGGATGGTAGAAGTCGATCCTCAAGATCCGAGTTTCCGCCCCCGCAAACACACGGCTTTAGGCCGCTTCCGCCACGAAAACGTCGCGATTCGCGCCGAAGCAGGCCGCAGATTAGTAGTGTACATGGGGGACGATCGGCGCGGCGGACACACCTGGAAATTTGTCAGCAACGGTACTGTCACCAATCCTGCAGATAAAAACAACAGCCGCTTGTTTGAAGACGGCGTTTTGTACGTTGCCCAATACAACCGCAACGGTACTGGAAGATGGCTGCCACTGACATTTAATGCCCAGACGAATCCGGTGCGTCCTTCTAAAGTTGGCGAAGCGGAATTAGCAAGTTTTGGCAAAGCTCAAAGAGATGCAAATACTCGCTTGCCAAAACGCGCCGGAATTGCTGGTCAAACCGAAGACGGCGGTTCTTTTGTAGTAGATACAACCAATGAAGAAATAGCACTTCCTGGCTATAGCAATAAAACTCTTGCTAATTTTTACAGCAGCCAAGGTGCGGTTTTAGTTGATGCTTTCTTAGCTGCTAATTTAATAGGTGGCACTCCGACGGCGCGACCGGAAGATTTGGAAATCAATCCTACTACTAAGGAAGTTTTTATTGCTTATACTGACGGCGCACCGGGAAGCGACGGTTATCCGGATTCTCGCATTTTTACTGTTGCTAAATACACTGCCGGACTCAATAGCACTCAGCAGTCGGGAGGACTTTACAAAATAATTGAAGACAGTCCCGATGGGGCAGGTTTGACGTTCCGCTGGCAGCGTTTGGCTCAAGGTGGAGAAGCGGGTTCGGTAGCTGGGGCGGGATTTGCTAGTGCAGACAATTTGGCTTTTGACACTCAAGGTAACATTTGGGCCGTCACTGATATGTCTACTAGCACCCATAACGGTTTTGATGTCGGTGCGGCTGGAAAGCCAACGGCGATCGACCACAACAAGACTGGAAATGTGTCAGATTTTACTGGAGTTTTCGGCAACAATTGGCTGTTTTATATCCCGACTTCTGGGCCTAATGCAGGAACAGTAATTCCGTTTGCTTACGGCCCGAATCGGTGCGAAATGACGGGGCCGACTTTTGTGGGAGATACGCTATTGCTTTCGGTGCAGCATCCGGGGGAAGATTGCCCGATCGATGATGGTACTGTACTGAGTCGGCAAATTGAAATGTTGGATTTGAACGGTGCTGTTTTCAATCAGACTCGCAGTGTGTCTCGCGGCAGTTTGTGGCCGAGTAATATTGAGAACGATCGGCGCCGTTCGCCGATGCCGTCGGTGATTGGGATTCGCCGCGTGCGATCGACTCCAACGGGTGAGTTTGTTTAAATCTCACATCTTGCACCATTCTCAAGAACAGGCAAGATGCCTGTTGCACAAAGAGTGAATTTTCTTGTGGAACAAGCCGGAAAGCCTGTTCCTAAAAAGCTTATTGAGAATGGTGCAACATCTAAGTTTAAATAGGACTTACGCATCCGGGCCCAGAAACCTAGTTTTTACGAATCTGGAGTAAGATTGAATGAACCGCGAGGCACGCGGACGCGAAGAAAGAGAAGGAAGAAGATACTGTTCTTTATTCGCGCTCTTCTCGTCTTCGCCGTTCGTTCAAATAATTTTAAAAAGCCCTAGGAAAATTAATATCAAATCCCTTGAGCGCGAAATTTTTAAGAAAATTGTACTTGGCGATATAAGTCGGCGATCGCAATTTCTAGATTCACAGATTCAAGTTGCAAGGAATCGCCCAAACCATACTCGGAGAGAACTCATTGCCCTGGTCTATCGCGCCGAAACATCCGGAAGTGCTGTAATTCATTATCTCAAGTTCTTGGATGTCCCTGTTCCCACCTGATTCATACCTGAATTCAGCAACATCAATATGTGGTATTCGGAACATTATTCTATTATAAGTCTTGTCTGAGCTTCACAGATTTTAAGTAGGATTCCGCTACGTCTAAAAACGGTTTTATCTAAGATCGTAAGTATTGCCAACCCTAATTTTGGCAACTAATTTTTGTTAGTTAAAGGAATAGCGATCGCGAATTCCGTTCCCTTTCCTGGTTCGGAAACGCATTCGATTTTTCCGCCGTGTCTCTCTACTATAATTTGGTAAGTTATTGATAAGCCGATTCCCGTACCTTTGCCTACTTGTTTAGTAGTATAAAATGGATCGAATATTTTCCGTTGGACTTCTTCTTTCATTCCAGATCCATTATCTGAAATCCGAATTTCGGCCATTTTGCCCTCAATTTTAGTAGCAATCTGAATCGTCGGAATAAAATATATATCCTTAGAATTCGGCAACGACAGCTTCTCTTCCAAAGTATCGATCGCGTTGTTAATTAAATTCATAAAAGCCTGGTTTAATTGTCCTGCATAACACTCGATCGCTGGTAAATCTCCATATTCTTTCACAATTTTAATTTCCGAGTGATGCGAGTTAGCTTTTAAGCGATTTTGCAAAATTAATAGCGTACTATCAATGCCTTCATGGAGATTTACTTTTTTGCGATCTGACTCATCTAAACGCGAAAAATTACGTAATGACAGGACGATCTGCTGGATGCGTTCGGTTCCAACTTTCATCGAATTGATAGTTTTTGGTAAGTCTTTAACTAAAAATTCTAAGTCTATATTATCAGCTTCTCTTTTAATTTCTTTGGCTGGTTCGGGATAGTATTTTTGATACAAATCCAACAAACGAATTAAATCAGCTACATACTCGCTGGAATAACTAATATTACCGTGGATAAAGTTTACTGGATTATTAATTTCATGCGCGACACCTGCTACCATCTGACCTAAACTCGACATTTTTTCAGCTTGAATCATCATTGTTTGAGTACGTCGTAGTTCCTCCAAAAGAGATTCTAACTGTAAAGCTCTTTCTCTTAGTTTTGCTGGCGTACTTACCAAAACAAATATTGCACCTCCAGCTAATATAGCACTGAAAATAGCAGCTATCCACAACCATTTAAAAATAGGTGAGTTCTCAATCCAGCCATCTTTTGGAATAGCTGCTAACTGCCATGAGCCATTAGGTAAAGTTACTTCTAAAGTAACAGGCGATCGCTGGAAAACCTTAGCATCTCCAAAAAATACTTCTCCCGCAGCGCCTAATCCATCTTTCCCCCGAATCGCATATTTAAGCTTGGCAGATGAGTCTAATAGTCCCGCTTCTTTTAATAAAATATTCCAATCAATACCAATGCTTACCATTCCCCAATAGCGACCGCTTTCAGGAGGTTTGCCGACAGGAGTCAGAAAAATTGGGGTACGAGTAATCAAAGCCATATTACCCTGTTCGATTAATTTAACTGGCCCCGAAACTACAGTGTTTCTAGTATCAATTGCTCTTTGAAATGGCTTTTTTTCTTCTGGTATTTTCAGGGGTGCAAATCCTAAAGCACCTTCTTGACCTGCTAAAGGATAAAGATGGGTTGCAATTGAATTTTTGAACAATGCAGCGCTAGGAATACCGGGTTGCTTGGCTAAGGTAACTCTAGTCAAATTTTCAAACTCTGCTTGGCTAATATTTGGATTGCTTACTGAAATATAAGCTACCAAACCTTGCATTACAAATAATCGCTGGTTTAAAGAACCTTCAAGCTTAGCTCTCACCGTGCTAAGTTGGTCTAGTACAGCAACGCGGTTTTCCTGCTGGAAATGTTCGTTTTCTAAACGAATGAATAGCTCGGCGATCGCTAAAACGAGCGTCGCTGTTAAAAAGGCTGCTAGATAGGGTAAGTACCTGATTTTCACGTTCTTATTATATTAGAGCTAATTTGTAAACAAAAGATTAAGCAGACAGCCTGCGGGTCATCAAACGGATGAGCGACCCGTAAATCATCGCTTCACTGGTCTGGGTTTATAGTTCATAGTCCTTACTCAAGTGTCGAAACTGATTGAGCCAGCCAAAAGTACGCTCGACAATCCAGCGCTTAGGCAAAATCTCAAATTCCTTTGATGTCCGCTCAATCACCTCCACTCGTACCCCACTCTATCGTTGCTACCGAAAAAAATTCCCCCAAAGTTTCCGACTCTGGCTTTAGATCGGGAAATAGAGATATTTCGATTTTGCCATGACTCAACATAGAGAGACTGGCCACAGCTCCTCTGACCTGTTCCGGCTTGACTTCCAGATACCTTTGCAACAGCTCTAAATTCCTGTGTCCGCTCACTTCCTGCACGATTCTTAAGGGGATGCGAGCATTCGACATCTGGGTAAGGGCAGTCCTGCGGAAGCTGTGAGAACTGGCTCCCTCGATGCCAACTCGCTTAAAAGCCTGTCGCAAGATTAAGCCGGCCGCGTCGCTGGTGATGTGTCCCAAGCGAGTGTTACAGCACTTCCGGATGTTATGAGGTACAGTAGCAGCAATTAGTAAACCAGTTCTTGAGATGTTTCGGGTTAATTAAATCAAGAGCCAGATCAACTGGGGGGGTGACAACCCGCCCCAAACCCATAGTTAGTAAGGATTGAGCCAACTTGTGGTAAAAAAAGATAGGCAGCAGAATTGTTACACGCTTGCCTATCCCAAAAAATAATGGTAATTGCTCAACTAGGGGAAAAAAGGGAGCCATGAAGAGAGAGGGCTTTTTGAATAGCTTGATAAGCAGTTAAGCCCTGCCTTTTACCAGTATTGACAACTGAACGAACCGCTGCAAATAAATCTCTACCCCATTCCGAACGAAAGCAATTAGTCACGCGACGAAATATCACGCTCATCCGAATCGCTTGTTCGCTCGAATTATTTGTGGGTGGAATTGTCACATCTTCCAGAAATAAAAACAAATTATCCATCAACTCGCCATAGCGTTTTCGTAACCGGACACCATCCGGCTGATATGGGGCTAAACTCAAAATTCTGGTTAATCTTTCTCGTAAATTGCTGCGATATCTCTCCAGCTTTGTCTCGTCCATCCTGTCGCGTCGTCGATGGATGACAAAGGCCCTTAATAATAACCTCTTCATCGCTGGGGCAAAAATCTTGTCTCCTGCATCAATCGCATATTGGCAATCCCGTAGTTGATGGGCTAAACACACCTGCCATTGTGCTGCTGGGTGATTTTTTTGAGCGCTAAAAAGATCTGATACCCACAGTTGCGGGCGATGTTCCCCGAGAACTTCACTAATTACTCCAGCCCCTCGACTGGGACGGATGACATGCAGGCAAATATCTTGGTTCTGAAACACCCACTCCCATTGGTTTTGTCCGTTTACTCTGGCACTGGTTTCATCCGAGCAAATTAATTTTGCCTGTCGCAAACGTTGTAGTATTTGATTTACTTGCTCATCTAAACTGGTTTTGACGGTACTCAAAAGATTGGCGATCGCTCCTTCGGATATCTTGAGTCCAAAAACTTCCGCTAAGATTCCCGACAGCCGTTCGTAGCTGATCGCATGAGTGTAGCGCAGATATGTGACTAAGCTTTGAATTGAACTGCCAAATGGTGAACCTGGTTCCATTCCAGCAGGTACTGGGGCAAGATACTC